>NZ_JAGDEZ010000043.1:0-50022 GCF_017498305.1 Pseudomonas sp. OA65 | reverse complement strand
ACTACTGTGGATGAGGGAGAGAAGCGGGGAGATAGTGGGGAAGATACGGCTGGAGGTGGCGGGGGGAAGGTGGGTTGTTGAAAAAAGAGAGGGGATCGATAAGGGGGTTTTTTTTTGGGTTGGTTTTGTGTGACCGGGAGCTATTGTGGCGAGGGAGCTTGCTCCTGCTGGGCTGCGCAGCGGCCCCAGGCTTTTTGGCGGTTGCTGCGCAACCGAGCGGGAGCAAGCTCCCTCGCCACGGGATTGTTGTGTGTCAGATATAGGTGTTGGGTGTGTGCCGGCCCCATCGCGAGCAGGCTCGCTCCCACAGGATAGGATGTAAGTCACAAATATCTGCAAAACCACAAAACCACTGTGGGAGCGAGCCTGCTCGCGAAGAGGCCAGAACAGGCACCGAGAATCTAAGCCTTGACCCCAGCCCTGGGATTCACGATGACCGCCTCCAACGCCCGCCACAACCCCGGCGCTTTCTCCCCTAGCAACAAGTGCCAAACGCCGCCTTCCAGCGAACTGACCCCCTGGCAACCCAGCGCCTTGAGCTGGTTCTCCGACACCCCCTTGCCATCAGCCAACCGCACCCGCAAACGGCTCGTCGCTACGCAATCGAGCTGCAACACGTTCCTGCCACCGCCCAGGGCATCGAGCCATTGCTGTGCTTCGGCCTCCGAGACAATTGTCGTTAAGGTCGGCTCGACCACGGCGTTCGCGGGCGCACTGACTGGCCTATCGGAAGACGGCAAAGCCAGGCGGATCTCATCGGCGATGCTGTCGGCCATCGGCCCCACCACCACCTGCAAGCTGCCGCCACTGCCGGGGCGAACCACGGCCATGGCGCCGAGGGCCTTGAGTTGGGCGTCGGATGCCTTGTTGCGATCCACCAGATCCAGTCGCAGGCGTGTGGTGCAAGCGCCGAGGGTGATCAGGTTGTCAGCGCCACCCAAGGCCTGGATATAGGCGGCGGCCCGCTGGTTTTCGGCAATGACCGGCTTATCGCCCGCCGGCACCTCTTCACGCCCCGGCGTCTTCAGGTCGAAGCGACGGATGCAGAAGTCAAACACCAGGTAATAGATCGCCGCGTAGGCCAGGCCCACCGGCACGACCAGCCAGCCGTTGGTGGATTTGCCCCAGCCCAGGACCATGTCGATGAAGCCGCCGGAGAAGGTGAAGCCCAAGTGAATATTCAATAGGTTGGTCACCGCCATCGACAGACCGGTGAGCAGTGCGTGGACCAGATACAACAATGGCGCGAGGAACATGAAGGCAAATTCGATGGGCTCGGTGACGCCGGTCAAGAACGACGTCAGCGCCATCGACAACAGGATCCCGCCCATGACCTTGCGCCGCTGGGGCAGGGCGTTGCGGTACATCGCCAGGCACGCGGCGGGCAGGCCGAAGAGCATCACCGGGAACATGCCGGTCATGAATTGGCCGCCCTTGGGGTCGCCAGCGAAATAGCGGGTCAGGTCACCGGTCACCACCGCGCCGGTTTGCGGGTCGGTGAAACTGCCGAAGATGAACCAGGCCATGTTGTTGAGGATGTGGTGCAGGCCGGTGACGATCAGCAATCGATTGAATACACCAAAGACGAACGCGCCGAAGCTGCCGCTGGCCATCAGCAGTTCGCCGAAGCTGTTGATGCCGTGCTGGATCGGCGGCCAGACCAGGCCGAACACCAGGCCCAGGCCCACGGCGCTGAAGCCGGTGACAATCGGCACGAAGCGTCGCCCGCCAAAGAACGCCAGGTATTCCGGCAGCTTGATGTCCTTGAAGCGGTTGTACAGCGCGCCGGCCAACAGGCCGCTGATGATCCCGGCAAGCATGCCCATGTTGATGGTCGCGTCGAGCACCTTCAACGTCGCGATCATCACCAGATAGCCGATGGCCCCGGCCAGCCCGGCCGTGCCGTTGTTGTCCCGGGCGAAACCCACGGCGATGCCGATGGAGAAGATCATCGGCAGGTTGGCGAAGATCGCTTCGCCGGCGTCGTGGATGATCGCGATGTTCAACAGGTCCGTGTCACCCAGGCGCAGCAGCAGGCCGGCGATCGGCAGGATCGCGATGGGTAGCATCAGCGCCCGGCCGAGGCGTTGCAGCCCTTCGATGAAATGCTGGTACATGGCGTCTCTCCTTTTATTGTTGTCCGACGTGGCTCAGCCCAAGGGCCAGTGTTGATGACAGGCCTGGCGCACGGCGGCGGCACTGGTCAGGTTCAGCAAATCGGTACTGACGCCGCGGCACTGGGCGGCATCGAGGTGACGCACGCGGTCCTTGATCTCGCCGACCTGCGGCGGGCTGACCGATAGCTCCCGCACACCCAGCCCGATCAGGACCGGCGTCGCCAGGGGATCAGACGCCAGGGCCCCGCACACGCCAACCCAACGCCCATGTTTGGCGGCGCCGGCGCAGGTCTGGGCGATCAGCCGCAACAGTGCCGGGTGCAAGGCATCGACCCGGGCGGCGAGACCGGCGTGGTCGCGGTCCATGGCGAGGGTGTACTGGGACAGGTCGTTGGTGCCGATGGACAGGAAGTCCGCGTGCTCGGCCAATTGCTCGGCCAGCAAGGCGGCGGCCGGCACTTCGATCATCACCCCCAGTTGCGGACGTTCGCTCACGCCGAGTTCGGCACCCAATACCTCGAGCCGCTGGCGGATGTGCAGCAGTTCGTCGACCTCGGTGACCATCGGTAACAAAATCCGGCAGCGGTGCAGCGGGCGAGTCTGCAGCAGGGCTCGCAATTGCTGATCCAGCAGTTCCGGCCGCGCCTGGGCCAGGCGAATGCCCCGCAGGCCGAGCACCGGGTTGGCTTCGGTCGGCAGCGGCAGATAGTCCAGTTGTTTGTCGCCGCCGACGTCGATGGTGCGGATGATCACCGGCTTGTCGCCCATGGCATCGAGCACGGCTTGATAGGCCTGGCGCTGCTCCTCTTCGTCCGGGGCGGTGTGGCGGTCGACGAAGAGAAATTCGGTGCGCAACAAGCCAACGCCATCGGCGCCATTGACAAAGGCCTGGCTGGCTTCGGCGCTGGAGGCGACGTTGGTGGCGACTTCAACATTCACCCCGTCGACGGTTTTCGCGGGCGTATGGGCGAGGGTCTGATGCTCGGCGCGCAGGGCTGCGCGTCGGGTCTGTGCTTGTTGCACCTGCGCCAGTCTCTCGGCGGTTGACGTGAGTTCGAGGCGGCCATTGTCAGCATCCAGCACTACCGATTGGCCCAGCGGCTGAGCAAGCACTGCCTCGCCCAACGCCACCAAGCAGGGCAGGCCTTTGCCACGGGCCAGGATCGCCACATGGGAGGTCGCGCCGCCCTCGGCCATGCACACGCCGGCCACGCCTTGGGCGCTGAGCTGCAACAAGTCCGATGGAGTCAGTTCCTGGGCGACGACAATGGCGCCCGCCGGCACGTCAAATTGCCAAGCCTCACCCAGCAGCGCCCGCAGGACTCGCTGGCGCAGGTCATGCAAATCATTGGCGCGCTCGGCCAGCAGCGTACTTTGCAATTGCCGCAGCACTTGGCACTGCACATCGATTGACCGGCTCCAGGCGTGGGGCGCGCCGCAACCTTGCTCGATAGACAGGTAGGCGGCGTCAAGCAGGACCGGATCTTCCAGCAACGCCAGGTGGGCGCTGAAGATCGCTTGCTCATCGACGTGGTGCCGGGCTTGGGCGTTTTCCAGCGTCTGCTGGATATCGCGGCTGACTTGCCCCAGGGCCTGGCGCAATCGTTGCCGTTGTTCTTCGACGTCGTGGCCGCCGAGATCCTCGGGCAATTGAATGCCGTCCAATCGAACCAGCGGCCCGCTCACCAGGCCAGGCGTGGCGCAGACGCCTTGCAACACGCCATCTTCAGCGGCATGCCTGGGCAGCGGGACCTGCGGCGCCTTCGCGTGGACCTCTTCGGCCAACGCCGTGGACAGGGTCGCCAGCAACGCTTGCAACGCCGCTTCGGCATCGCTGCCGCGACAACTGACGTGCACTTCGGCCTGTTCGGTGATCGCCAGGCCCATCATGCCCATCACACTGTCGCAGGACGCCGACCGGCCACTGTAGTGCAGCTGCGAGCGACTCTTGAAGCCCTGGGCGGTCTGGCGAACCAAGGCGGCTGGTCGCGCGTGCAGGCCGCCTCGGTGGGCGATACGGATCTGGCCGAACACTTCGATGCCGCCGTCCGGCTCATCGTCGCGTGTTTCACTCGGTTTCTTGCCGACGATGTGCAGCAACGGCTCGCCGACCTTGACGCCTTTGAGGGTAATGGGCCGTGCCTGGAAGTGTTCGCCGTTGGTGATGATCAGCAGGCTGACCAGGCTTTTGCAGCGCTGTGCCACGCTGTCCAGGTCGTAGCGCAGCAGCGCCTGGCCGTTGCTGACCCGCGCGCCTTCCTTGACCAGCATGGAAAAGCCGTCGCCCTGCAACTCGACAGTGTCCAGCCCGAGGTGCAGCAGCAGTTCGGCACCGTTGTCGGCCCGCAGGGTCACGGCGTGGCCGGTGCGAGCGACGTGGATCACCTCGCCGTCGCAGGGGGCGTAGAGGGTGTCGTTCAGCGGGTCGATGGCGATCCCGTCGCCCATCGCGCCGCTGGCGAACACCGCGTCCGGGACGTTGGCGAGGGTGAGCACCGGCCCGCTGAGCGGGGCGCTGAGGGTCAGCTCTTTATTGTTGTTGGGCATGGGCTCGCTCTCTGTGAAGTCTTAGTGGCCTTGCGTTAAAGGACTGTCGGTTCAGTGGGTCCGGGTGACCTTGCTCAAGTACCGTGGCTGGTCCGGGTTCAGGCCTCGGGCCTCGGCCAGGCTGGCGGCCATCCGGTAAAAGCTCTGGATTGCCAGGATCGGGTCCAGGGCCGAGTGTTCGGCACGGGTCAGCGTCAGGTCGCGCTCGGCGATGTCATCGGGCGCGGCCAGCAGCACCCGGGCGCCGCGCTGGCGCATGTCGGCGGCCAGGCTCAACACTCCGGCCTGCTCGGCACCGCGGGGGGCGAACACCAGCAGCGGATAGTGCTCGTCGATCAGCGCCATCGGCCCGTGACGAACCTCGGCACTGCTGAAGGCTTCGGCCTGGATCGCCGAGGTCTCCTTGAATTTGAGCGCCGCTTCCTGGGCGATGGCGAACCCGGCGCCACGGCCGATGACCATCAAGCGCTGACAATCACGCAGCGCCTCGACGGCGGCGCTCCAATCCTGGCGGGTGGCATCACGCAGGCCTTCGGGCAATGCGGCGCCGGCTTCGAGCAACTCGGCGTCGTCTTTCCACTGAGCCACCAGCCGCGCGCTGGCGCTGAGGGTGGCGATGAAACTCTTGGTGGCGGCGACACTGCTTTCGACGCCGGCGCACAAGGGCACGCTGAATTCACAAGCCGCCTCCAGCGGAGAGTCTTCTGCATTGACCATCGCCACGCTCAACGCGCCGCGCTTGCGCAACAGGCGCAGGCTATTCACCAGGTCCGGGCTTTGCCCCGATTGGGAGAATGCGAACGCCACTTGGCCACTGACCTTCAGCGGCGCCTGTTGCATGGTCACCACCGACATCGGCAACGAGGCCACCGGCAAACCGAGTTGTTGCATGGTCAGGTAGGCAAAGTAGCTGGCAGCATGGTCGGAGCTGCCACGGGCCACGGTCATCGCCACTTGCGGCGGCTGGCGGCGTAGGCGTCCGGCAATTTCCTGCAGGGCCGGGTCCAATCGCTGCAATTGGCGCTCGACGGCTTCGGCTGAGGCAAGGGCCTCTTCAAGCATTTTGGAAGTCAATGGCTTCTCCTTCGACCATCACGTCGATCAGGTTCAGGGCACGGTCAAGGCGCACACAGTCGGCCCAGGCGCCCGGTTGCAGGCGTCCGCGCTCGGGCAGGCCGAGGTAGTCGGCGGGGAATTGCGACAGGCGTTGCGAGGCTTCGGCGATGGGCAGGCCGATCTTCACCAGGTTGCGCAGGGCCTGGTCCATGGTCAGGGTGCTGCCGGCCAGCGTGCCGTCGGCCAGGCGCACACCGCCCAGGCATTTGGTCACGGTGTGGCTGCCCAGCTTGTATTCACCGTCGGGCATGCCGGCGGCGGCGGTGGAATCGGTGACGCAATACAGGCACGGGATTGAACGCAAGGCCACGCGCATGGCGCCGGGGTGTACGTGGAGCAGATCGGGGATCAGCTCGGCATACCGGGCATGGGCCAGCGCCGCGCCGACGATGCCCGGTTCGCGATGATGCAACGGGCTCATGGCGTTGTACAAATGGGTGAAACTGCTGGCCCCGGCCGCCAATGCCGCGACGCCTTCTTCGTAGCTGCCCAGGGTATGGCCGATCTGCATGCGCACGCCCCGGGCGCTGAGGGCACGAATCAAGGCGTCGTGCCCGGCGATCTCCGGCGCGACGGTAATCACCCGGATCGGTGCCAGGGCCAGGTAGGCCTCCACTTCGGCCATCAACGCGGTGTGGGCGAAATTCGGTTGGGCGCCGAGTTTGCCGGGGTTGATATAGGGGCCTTCCAAATGCACGCCGAGGATGCGCGCGCTGCCGCTGGGCCGCTGTTCGCAGAACTCACCGAGGGCCTTGAGGACGCTGGCGATTTCTTCGCTCGGTGCCGTCATGGTGGTGGCGAGCAACGCCGTGGTGCCGAAGCGCACGTGGGTGCGGGCAATGGTTTCGAACGCTGGCGCGCCTTCCATGATGTCCTTGCCGCCACCGCCGTGCACATGCAGGTCGATGAAGCCGGGCAGCAGATAGGGCAGGTCGTTGCTCGTCGGATCGCAAGGCTGGCCTTCGATGGCCACGACCTTGCCGTGTTCATGGACCAGGCGGCCGCGTATCCAGCCGTTGGCGCTGAGGATGTTGTCTTCGGACATGGGGATTCTCTGGTCGTCTAGCGCCGCAGCTCTGCGACAAAGTCGTAGTAGTCGTTGCGGCAATAGGTGTCGGTGACTTCGATGGGCGTGTTGTCTTCCAGATAGCCGACCCGGGTCATCAGCAGCATCGCGGTGCCGGGGGCAATGCCCACCAGGGCGGCGAACTCATCCGAGGCGTTGATGGCCTGGATGTGTTGCAAGGCGCGCACCACGGGTTTGCCGATAGCGTCGAGAAATTCATAAAGCGAATCGCCCACCGCTTGTGGCTTGGGAATGATTGATGCGGGCAGGGTGCTCATCTCGATGGCCATGACCGTGTCGTCGGCCTTGCGCAGCCGTTTGAGCCGGGCAACTTTGTCGGTGGGCGACAGGCCCAGGCGGATCAGTTCTTCGTGGGTCGGCGGGGTGATGTTCCGCTCCAGCCACTGGGAACCGGGCACGAAGCCTTTGAGCCGGAGCATCTCGCTGAAGCCGCTGAGGCGCGAGAGCGGTTGTTCCAGGCGCGGCGTGATGAAGGTTCCCGAGCCTTGGTTGCGGCGGATCAGGCCTTGTTCGAACAGCACTTCCAGCGCCTTGCGGGCGGTCACCCGGGAAATGCCCAGTTGCTCGCTCAGGCTGCGCTCGGACGGCATCGCTTGCTCGGCTTTCCACTGGCCGGCGTGGATGGCCGCTTCGAGGTTGCGGGCCAGTTGCAGGTAGAGCGGGGTGGGTTGGGTGTCGTCGGGGCGTAGGACCAGGATGTCGTTCATTGGCGATGCGTCCGATGCGATTGTAGGAGTCTTCCTCGGCTAACGGGGTGGAAACTAATACCACTTGAATACCATGTCAACGCTGCTTTTCCTGGGTTTTATCGCGTTTTCTGGATGTCTATGAGGGTGGTTCTTCAAGTGGTATTAGGGTGGTGATGATGTGGCGTTGAATTGCAGCGTTGGGCTGGGGTTTTTAGAGGTCAGTGGTATGCATGAGGGGCGGGTTTTGAGATTGGAGATTTATTTTTGGTGGTGAGCGGTGGTGGGGCGTTTTGTGTGTATATCCGTTGCTGCGGTAACGGCCACTTAGGGTTCCGCCCTGACGGCGGCTCACTTTTGAAAAGCCCGGAAGCCGGCCCAGTCAAAAGTAAGCAAAACGCTCTTGCCCCACCACTCGGTGCCTCGCCTAGGCTCGGCATGCCCGAACGCAGGCATTGCTCCGTGGGCCCGCCGCGAAGGGCCATCCATGGCCCAGCGCGGCTATCCCGGCATCCATGCCGGGATGCCCACTACGCAATACCTGCGTTCGGCCATCGTGGTTAACGGGGCGCCCCAGATCAAAAGCAAAAAACGAGGCGGCCTAGTAGCCGACCTGGTTCTCCTGGTCGTACACCCATCAGATCTGTTTGAGCTGGTCCTGTGGGAGCAAAGCTTGCTCGCGATAGCGGTGGTTCAGTTACACAGATTTGGATTTGCTGCCGTCATCGCGAGCAAGCTTTGCTCCCACAGGATAAACGCGGTCCCACCCAGAGCCAGGTCGGCTCTCAGGCCGCCTCGGGGAGGACGTTGATCTCGGGCGCCCCGTTAACCACGATGGCCGAACGCAGGCATTGTGGAGTGGGCATCCCGGCATGGATGCCGGGATAGCCGCGCTGGGCCATGGACGGCCCTTCGCGGCGGCCCACGGAGCAATGCCGGAGTGAGGGCATGCCGAGCCCTAGCGAGGCACCGAGTGGTGGGGCAAAAGCGTTTTGGTTACTTTTGCGCTTTTCAAAAGTGACCCGCCGTCAGGGCGGAACCCTAAGTGGCCGTTACCGCAGCAACGGATATGTACTCCCATTACATTCAAAAAAAGGCTCCCCGCAAACTTTGTGCGAAACATCCCTGATCAGATGGGTGGTCTGTCAGACGCACCGAAGTTTCCGACATGTTTTTAAGGTTGTGCCTCGGAAGCGGGAACTCTAGCTTCCATATCTTGCAAATTATTTGGAGATTCCAGATGGCGAAGCCTGCTAACGGCCACGTTCTATCAGCCGCTCTGGACACATTGGTCAGAAGCCCGTTGAATCATGCAGATGATGTTGCGCTCGTAAGTGCAGCCAAAGCTGTTTGGTATTCCGACTCGGACTTGATAAGCGCAGCCCAAGCTTTTCTGAGCCAACACACGGATGAGGTCGAGTTGCGTCGTGCAGGGTATTTGCTCGAACGACTCACCCGATTTTCCTGCGTCACGGACAGTCGTGCAGTGGAAGTCTTCAAAGCCCTTGAGCTGTTTTTACGCTCGACACCCAAGCAAGCAGTAACCTCGCAAACAGCTGTTGCGCTTCGCAGACGCAGTGATGAACTCGCTCTCTCTTGGGGGCTGAATGAAGGGCTTGGCTTGAAGGTGCAAACCCTCTTGCCCTTTCAGACCCGGCATTATGAGGCTGAGCAGCGCGCAGCTTCTGGGTGAATAAGATGTCATGTCATTAACAAAAACCGGCTTAGGCCTAATGCCAGTCAGTTAAGTGGATAGCACGGGCAAACACACAAACCGTGGCGAGGGAGCTTGCTCCCGCTGGGCTGCGATGCGGCCCCAAAGCAGGCAACTCAATTTGCCTGAGGCACCGAATTGCCTGGTTTTAGGGTTGCTGCGCAACCCAGCGGGAGCAAGCTCCCTTGCCACAGGAACCCTTATCCACAGGAGCCCCTCGCCGCAAAAAAATAGGGTGCTACGGCCGAATCTCGATCATCGTCCCGTCCGGCACCAGGTTCCAGACCTCGCGCATGTCCACGTTGCGCATGGCGATGCAGCCGTCGGTCCAGTCCAGGGTATGGAACAACTGTTCAGGGTTCTCTTCCGAATCCGGTGTGCCGTGGATCATGATCATGCCCCCCGGTTCCACGCCTTCGCGGCGGGCGCGGGCGGCGTCGGTGATGTTGGGGTAGGAAATGTGCATCGACAGGTAGAACTTGTCGCTGATCTTGCGCCAGTCGATCCAGTAAAAACCTTCCGGGGTGCGCTTGTCGCCTTCTATCAGCTTGGGGCCTTTTTTGGCGCCTTTGCCCAGCGAGATGCGATAGGTCTTGAGGGGCTTGCCGTCGTTGATCAATTGCAATTGATGGGCAGACTTGAGCACCAGCACTTTTTCGATAACCTTGCCGTTGTAGGTTCCCACGGCGGCGGCCTGGGATACAGCGGTGAACGACAAGCAGAACAGCACAAGCAACCAGCGCATTGAAACGGTATCCCTAGAGTGTCGCGGCTATATAGATTGTTTTCAGGTGTTGGCAGGCTGAGTCAGCGGCGGTATCGACTCGGATCGCACCGGGTAGTCCTCGGCTCGCCGATCAGCGTAGAAGTATTCCAGGGTACGGCCCACCGTGCGGAAAGCCAGCTCGTCCCACGGTATATCGGCCTCTTCGAACAATTTCACTTCCAGGCTCTCGGGCCCGGCGGCGAAATCCTCGTCCACCAGTTCGGCGCGGAAGAATACATGTACCTGGCTGATATGCGGTACGTCAATCAGCGTGTAGATGCTCAAGTTTCGCACCCGGGCGCAGGCTTCTTCGGCGGTTTCGCGCACGGCGGCCTGTTCGATGGTCTCGCCGTTCTCCATGAAGCCCGCCGGCAATGTCCAATAACCGCGCCGGGGCTCGATGGCGCGCCGGCACAGCAAGACCTTGCTGCCCCAGGTCGGTACGCAACCGGCCACGATGTTGGGGTTTTGGTAATGGATGGTGTGGCAGGTGTCGCAGACAAAGCGCAGGCGCGCGTCGCCTTCGGGTATGCGTTGGGTCACCGGGTTACCGCACTGGCTGCAGAATTTCATGCTTGGGTTCCTGAATGCTGCGCCTATCTTGGCGTGCGTAGGCCGGTGCGGCAAGTTGTCGTTTCGCGACACGACGCGGTGCGGGGGTTGGGCCGCTTGAACGATTGGTGCATGATGCAAGGTAGCGAATAAATCGAGAAGTCTCATGCTGGACGAGCTACTGCATCGAGTAAGCAACCATACCCCGCGTGACCTGCAGGCCGACCGACGTTTCCCGGAAGCCGCGGTGCTGGTGCCGATCACCCGCAGCAATGAACCGGAGCTGGTACTGACCCTGCGCGCCAGTGGGCTCTCGACCCATGGCGGCGAAGTGGCGTTTCCCGGCGGGCGTCGCGACCCGGAAGACCCGGACCTGATCTTCACCGCCCTGCGCGAAGCCGAGGAAGAAATCGGCCTGCCACCGGGACTGGTGGAAGTGATCGGTCCCCTCAGCCCGTTGATCTCGCTGCACGGCATCAAGGTCACGCCGTACGTCGGGGTGATTCCGGACTACGTCGAATACCAGGCCAACGATGCCGAGATCGCGGCGGTGTTCAGCGTGCCACTGGAGTTCTTCCGCAAGGATCCGCGCGAACACACCCACCGTATCGATTACCAGGGCTGTAGCTGGTACGTGCCCAGTTATCGTTTCGAGGGCTACAAGATCTGGGGGCTGACGGCGATCATGATCGTCGAACTGGTCAACCTGCTGTACGACGCCGAGATCGACCTGCACACCCCGCCGAAGACTTTCATCAATACCTGATGCCCCGAGGACTCTCATGAAATACCGCCTGGGCGATGCCCGTGTCGACACCCACCCACAGAGCTGGGTCGCGCCCAACGCCACGCTGGTGGGCAAGGTCCGCCTCGAAGAGGGTGCAAGCGTCTGGTTCAACGCCGTGCTGCGCGGCGACAACGAACTGATCCTGATCGGCAAGGACAGCAACGTGCAGGACGGCACCGTGATGCACACTGACATGGGCTATCCGCTGACCATCGGCACCGGCGTGACCATCGGCCACAACGCCATGCTCCATGGCTGTACGGTAGGCGACTACAGCCTCATCGGCATCAACGCGGTGATCCTCAACGGCGCGAAGATCGGCAAGCACTGCATCATCGGCGCCAACGCGCTGATCGGCGAAAACAAGGAGATTCCCGACGGTTCGCTGGTGATGGGCTCGCCCGGCAAGGTGGTGCGTGAACTGACCGAAGCCCAGAAGAACATGCTCGTGGCCAGCGCCGCGCACTACGTCCACAACGCCCAGCGCTACGCCCGCGACCTGGCCGAGCAAGAACAATGAACGCCCCTGAACGCCCGGTGCCGTCGCCCTGCGTGAACATCTGCGCATTGGACGATGACGACATCTGCACCGGCTGCCAACGCACCGTGGCGGAAATCACCCGGTGGAGCCGGATGGACAATGACGAGCGACGCGGGGTTTTGGCGTTGTGCCATGAACGGGCCAAGGCCAGTGGGTTGGTGTGGATGTTGCCGGCGAGGCGGTGATACCGGAGATGAAATACAAATCCTTGTGGGACACCTACCTGGGGGACACCTATCTGTGGGAGCAAAGCTTGCTCGCGATGCGGGCGCCGTGGTCTTCAGGTAGACCGCGTGATCTTCATCGCGGGCAAGCCTTGCTCCCACAGTCATCGCGGGCAAGCCTTGCTCCCACAGGTTTGGCTCACACAGCTATGCGCTCTGCTGGCCTCTATTTCAACGATGCCCACCGATCTAACCCCACCACCCCCAGCGCAATCCCAACAAACCCCACCAATATCCCCCCGGCATTGATGAACACCTGTGGATAACCCAGGCTCGTCACGTCGATGAATGGGTAGGGGTAGGCCGCCAGCAAATCCCCGCGCAACAGGACGTAGGCGAAATAGACCAAGGGGTAGATCATCCACAGCCCGATGTGGCCCAGGCGCAGGCTGCCTTTGGGCACGCATCGCCACCAATAGGCGATGTACAGCAACGGCACCACGTCATGCAGTAGTTCATCGGCCACGAACTGCCAGCCTTCGGGTTGCCAGAGATGGCGCAGCAGCAGGTTGTAGGCCAGGCTGACCAGGGCGATGCTCACGGCGACGCCGCTGCGTACGCTGGGCAGCAGGAACCAGCGTCGGACTGAGGAGGGACGCGGGTTCAGCTCCCAAGTCAGGACCACGGCCACCAACAGATTGGTCAGCACCGTAAAAAAGCTGAAGAAACTCACCAACCCGCCCAGCAGGCTCGCGCCCAGTTCCCAGCGGCCCAGCAGAATCAGGTACAGCTGGATACCCAGCCCAGCCCAGGCCAGCAGCGCCGCCACCGACACGAAGCGTTGTCGCAGCGTGAGGTGAGGACCCTTATCAATCCCCACGGCTGTTCAGACCAGCCGTTTGGTGCGCATCAACTTGATGTACAGGCGCTCGACTTTCTCCCGCGCCCAAGGCGTCTTGCGCAAGAAAGTCAGGCTCGACTTGATGCTCGGGTCGCTCTTGAAGCAGCGGATATCGATGCGTTCAGCCAGGCCGGACCATTCGTAATGCTGTACGAGGGCATTGAGGATCTGCTCCAGCGTCACGCCGTGCAGCGGGTTGTTGTTGGGTTCGGTCATCGGAGGCCTTCGCGGGAAAAAGGGTAAAGCCGCGCACCTTAGCCGAGGTGCCCTTGTGGTGGAAAGCATAGCCTTCATCGTGACCTCCCGAGCCAGGCGCACTGTTACTGAATCCGAAATGATTCATGTCAATAAAAGCGCTTTCTCTATTTGTAACTGGACATTATCCTTGCGCCGCTTGCTGAAACGCTTCTTCTGGTGTGCCAGAGCCTCTGCGTACAGCTTATTCCTACTGAAGATCTAAAATTCCGGTCCCGAAAGATAGCGCTGTCTTTGCGGGAGACCTGTGGGAGCGAGCCTGCTCGCGATTGCGGATTGGCAGTCGACATCGTGGCTGAATGTGAAATCGCAATCGCGAGCAGGCTCGCTCCCACAAGGTATTGGCAATAGCTGAATACCTTTTACTGAACCATGGCCCCTCAAGATCGTCATCTAAAGTGACTACTTGCGCGGGACTCTTCAAAACGACACGGAGAATCACACTATGAGCACTGAGGGTGCTTTGAGTCGAAGCCGTCTGCTACCGAGCTTGCTCGGCATTCTGCTTCTATTGATGGGCCTGGCCCTGCTGGCCGGAGGAATCAAGCTGAGCACGCTCGGCGGCTCGCTGTATTACCTGCTGGCCGGTATCGGCCTGGCGCTGACCGGCGTGCTGTTGATCATGGCCCGTCGCGCGGCCTTGGGCCTATACGCACTGGTGCTGTTCGCCAGCACCGTGTGGGCACTCTGGGAAGTGGGCCTGGACTGGTGGCAACTGGTGCCGCGCCTGGCGATGCTGTTTGCCTTGGGCATCGTCATGTTGCTGCCGTGGTTCCGTCGC
This sequence comes from Pseudomonas sp. OA65, assembly GCF_017498305.1. Taxonomy (NCBI): domain Bacteria; kingdom Pseudomonadati; phylum Pseudomonadota; class Gammaproteobacteria; order Pseudomonadales; family Pseudomonadaceae; genus Pseudomonas; species Pseudomonas sp. OA65. Next base: position 36,008 of record NZ_JAGDEZ010000043.1, on the reverse strand, counting down.
CCGCTGCTGACCGCCGATGCCTCGGCCATGGGCACCCGCGCATTGGGTGCCGCCGTGGTCATCGCCGGTATCGCCGCGCTCGCCAGCCAGTTCACTAACCCGGGTGAGATCAAGGGCCAACTGGACCGCGACAGCGTGCCGGGCATGGCCAACACCGCACCGGCCATGCCGGACGGCGACTGGAACTCCTACGGGCGCAGTGCCCATGGCGACCGCTATTCGCCGCTGGCGCAGATCACCCCTGAGAACGTCGGCAAGTTGAAGGAAGCCTGGTCCTATCGCACCGGCGACCTGCCAGGGCCGAACGACCCGGGTGAAACCACCGCCGAAAACACCCCGCTAAAGGTCAACGGCATGCTCTACGTGTGCACGCCTCACAGCCAGGTGATTGCCCTGGAGCCTGAGACCGGCAAGGAAATCTGGCGTTTCGATCCGAAGCTTTCCACGCAAAAAGCGGAAAACTTCAAGGGTTGGGCCCACATGACCTGCCGAGGCGTGACCTACCACGATGACGCCGTGTACGCCTCCGCCGAGCAGAGCCCGACCGGCACCGCCAGCACCACGCCGGCCAGCACCGTGTGCCCACGGCGGATCTTCCTGCCGACCGCCGACACCCGCCTGATCGCCCTCAATGCCGACACCGGTAAAATGTGCGAAGACTTCGGCGACAAGGGCCAGGTCGACCTGACCGCCAACATCGGCGGTTTCACGGCCGGTGGTTACTACTCCACGTCGCCACCGGCGGTCACCCAAAACCTGGTGGTGATCGGCGGTCACGTCACCGATAACGTTTCCACCGACGAACCAAGCGGTGTCATCCGTGCCTACGACGTGCACACCGGCAAGCTGGTGTGGAACTGGGACAGCGGCAACCCCGACGACACCACGCCGATTGCCGAAGGCAAGACCTACACCCGCAACTCGCCGAACATGTGGTCCATGTTCAGCGTCGACGAAAAACTCGGCATGCTCTACCTGCCGATGGGCAACCAGACCCCTGACCAGTTCGGTGGATTCCGCACACCGGAATCGGAAAAATACGCCGCCGGCCTGACCGCCCTGGACATCGCCACCGGCAAGGTGCGCTGGTACTTCCAGTTCACCCACCACGACCTGTGGGACATGGACGTCGGCGGTCAACCGACCCTGATGGACCTGAAGACCGCCGATGGCGTTAAACCGGCCGTCCTGGCGTCGACCAAGCAGGGCAGCATTTACGTGCTGGACCGCAGCAACGGCCAGCCGATCGTGCCGATCAAGGAGATCCCGGTGCCGCAAGGCGCGGTGGAAGGCGACTTCACCTCGCCGACCCAGCCGATGTCCGACCTGAACTTCGTGCCGCCGGTCCTTCAGGAACGCGACATGTGGGGCGTGACCCCGTTCGACCAGATGCTGTGCCGGATCGACTTCAAGTCCTTGCGTTACGACGGCATGTTCACGCCGCCGTCGCTGCAAGGCTCGATCGTCTACCCAGGCAACTTCGGCGTGTTCGACTGGGGTGGCATTTCGGTGGACCCGGTGCGCCAGATCGCTTTCGTCAACCCGAGCTACATGGCGTTCAAGTCGAAACTGGTGCCGGCGGCGGAAGTGGCCGGTGGCCCGGGTCGCAAGAGCGAAACCGAAGGCGTGCAGCCGAACAAGGGCGCGCCCTATGGCGTGATCCTCGAAGCGCTGCTCTCGCCCATGGGCCTGCCGTGCCAGGCGCCTGCGTGGGGTTATGTCGCGGCCGTGGACCTGACCAACAACAAGACCCTGTGGAAGCACAAGAACGGCACCGTGCGCGACAGCTCGCCGGTTCCGATCCCGCTGAGCATGGGCGTCCCGAGCCTGGGTGGCACGTTCACCACCGCCAGCGGCCTGGCGTTCCTCAGCGGCACGCTGGACCAGTACCTGCGTGCCTACGACGTGAAGAACGGCAAGCAGCTGTGGGAAGGCCGCCTGCCCGCCGGCGCCCAGACCACCCCGATGACCTACACCGGCAAGGACGGCAAGCAATACGTGCTGGTCGTTGCCGGCGGTCACGGTTCCCTGGGCACCAAGCAGGGTGATTATGTGATTGCCTACAAGCTGCCGGATTAAGCCCAACCGGCGCTCATGAAAAAGGCGACACCCGCAAGGGTGTCGCCTTTTTTAATACCACCGAGCCTTTGTGGCGAGGGAGCTTGCTCCCGCTGGGCTGCGAAGCGGCCCCCTGCTTTGCCAGCCATCCCACCACAGGGGATGCTGACGCATCCAGCGGGAGCAAGCTCCCTCGCCACAGGGGATCGTGCTTAGCCTAGGACTTGTACTCAGCCCTGGGCTTTACAGCTCGATCTTGACCGCCTGGGAAGCCCGGGTCGCCTTGGCGCGGGCGGCTTCGATGGACTCATCGCGGGCCAGGGCCACGCCCAGGCGGCGCTGGCCGTTGACTTCCGGCTTGCCGAACAAGCGCAGGGCGGTGTCCGGTTCGCTCAGGGCCACGCCCAGGTTGGCGAAGGCGGTCTGGGTCGATTGACCTTCCACCAGGATCACCGCCGAGGCCGACGGGCCGAACTGGCGGATCAGCGGGATCGGCAAGCCGAGAATGGCACGGGCATGCAAGGCGAACTGCGACAGGTCTTGGGAAATCAGCGTCACCAGGCCGGTGTCGTGCGGGCGTGGCGAGACTTCGCTGAACCACACCTGGTCACCCTTGATGAACAGCTCGACGCCAAACAGGCCGCGACCACCCAGGGCTTCGGTCACCGCCTTGGCGACGCGCTCGGATTCGGCCAGGGCCACCGGGCTCATGGCCTGGGGCTGCCAGGATTCCTGATAGTCGCCTTTTTCCTGACGATGGCCGACCGGTGCACAGAACGTGGTACCGCCGACGTGACGCACGGTGAGCAAGGTGATTTCGTAGTCGAAGTCGATAAAACCTTCGATGATCACCCGGCCCTTGCCGGCACGGCCGCCTTCCTGGGCATAGTCCCAGGCTTTCTGCACGTCATCAGCGCTGCGCAGCAGGCTCTGGCCCTTGCCCGAGGAACTCATCACCGGCTTGACTACGCAGGGGAAACCCAGGGTCTCGACGGCCTTGCGGTAGTCTTCCACGGTGTCGGCGAAGAAGTACGGCGAGGTGGGCAGGCCCAGTTCTTCGGCGGCCAGGCGACGGATGCCTTCACGGTTCATGGTCAGCTGCGCGGCGCGAGCCGTTGGGATCACCGTGAAACCTTCCGCTTCCAGCTCCACCAGGGTGGCGGTGGCGATGGCTTCGATTTCCGGCACGATGAAATGCGGCTTCTCGGCTTCGATGACCGCACGCAGGGCCGCGCCGTCGAGCATGTTGATCACATGGCTGCGGTGGGCCACTTGCATGGCCGGCGCGTTGGCGTAGCGATCCACGGCAATCACTTCGACACCCAGGCGCTGCAGTTCGATCACCACTTCCTTACCCAGCTCACCGCTGCCACACAACAAAACGCGGGTCGCGGTGGGCGACAATGGGGTTCCGATACGGGTCATCTGAAGGTCCTCAAACAGGAGCGGATCATCGGGGGCGCGCGCCGGGCGAGCTTCCCATGGGAGAAAGCGCGGCATTTTACATGAACCGCGTCAGCCGGCGACGGCCTGTTTGCGCAGACGCCAGGCCATGATCAGCCAGACGGCGGTGACCCCGGCGAATTTCGAGAGCAGGGCGGTGATCACCACGGCGGGCGTCAGGGCGTCGATCAGGCCGAAGAAAATGAACGTGTCCAGGGGAATACTCAGGGCCGAGCTGATCCACAACCGGTCATGGAGCGGGCGCTTGGTGATCGTGAACACCAGCCAGTCGATGCACTCGGACACCGCGAACGCCGTGGCGCTGGCCAGGGCGATGGTCGGGTCCGATGTCACATAGGACAACACCAGCGCCGCCAGCATCGCCACGATGGCGCCATGGCCGAAACGGGTCTGCACCATGTCCCGCAGGATAAACACCAGTCCGCCCCAGGCCGACCAGATGATGTCCAGGTGCGGCGCGGCGGAAAACGCGAAGTTGATCAGCACGACGCTGCTGATGTAGGCAAGCAGGAAAAGCATGGGGCGGGGTACCTGGTGGGGATGGATGTCGGTGAAACCCTCAAGGGCAACGAAGCCCCCTGTGGCGAGGGAGCTTGCTCCCGCTGGGCTGCGAAGCAGACCCAAAACCTGACAACTCGGTGGATCAGATAGTCGAGATGACTGCTTTGGGGGCTGCTGCGCAGCCCAGCGGGAGCAAGCTCCCTCGCCACAAAGGCTGTGCTCAGTCAGTGAGTGAAGGGTACTTCAGCACCGCCACTCCCTCAATCTTCCTCACTGTCATCCAGCTTCCAATACCCCACCGCCTTCACAAAATCCTGATCCAACCCTTTCTCTTCCAGCAACACCTTGCGAATCTGCCGCGACACCTTGCTCTCGGTCGCGACCCAGGCGTACAGCTTGCCGCCAGGCATGTCCAACTGTTGCACGGTGCGCAGCAGGTTGTCCTGGCGGCCCTCGCGCAGCACCCAGATCACGTGCACCTGCGCCGGGCTCTGGAGGATTTGTTGCTCGGCGCCGTTTTCCACCTCCACCACCACCAGCGCACGCCGGTTGGGCGCCAGCCCTTCGAGGCGGCGGGCGATGGCGGGCAGGGCGGTTTCGTCGCCGACCAGCAGGTAGCTGTCGAAAATGTCCGGCACGATCATCGAGCCCCGTGGCCCGGCGATGTCGAGGTATTGCCCGGGCGCCGCCTGGGCCGCCCAGGTCGAGGCCGGGCCGTCGCCGTGGAGCACGAAATCGATGTCCAGCTCCAAGGTGTCCAGGTCATAGCGGCGCGGCGTGTAGTCGCGCATCTCGGGCATCGGGCCCTGAGCCTTGCCCGCGCTGGGGTTGAAATTATCCAGGGCGGCCTGTTCCTCGGCGTTCTGCGGGAACAGCAGTTTCACATGGTCGTCGGTGCCCAGGCTGGCGAACCCGGCCAGTTCCGGCCCGCCGACGGTGATGCGGCGCATGCGCGGTGTCAGGTCGACCACCCGCAGCACTTGCAGGCGGCGGCGTTTGATCTCGTGGTTGACGCGGTGGATGGTGTTTGGATCGACTTCGGTCATGCTTCTACTCCGAAACGGTTGGACGGCCAGGGCCGTCGACAATGGCTTTGGCGGTGTCGTTGAGCAGGTCGCGCACCCGTCGGATTTCTTCCGGGCTCCAGTGGCCATGGTGCTTTTGCAGGGCATCGCGCAGGTTATACACCGCTTCATGAATTTCCGGGGGGCGATCATGGCCGTGCAAGGTTCGCTTGCTGATTTCAATGCGCGTACGCACCTCATCCAGCGTTTCGGCCTGGCCTTCAAGAAATAGACGTCCGGCATCGGTCACGCTGTAGCACTTTTTTCCATCTTCGACGCCGCAGCTGATCATGGCGTTCATTTCCAGGAAGGTCAGGGTCGGGTAGATCACGCCCGGGCTGGGGCTGTAGGCGCCCTCGAACATATGCTCGATCCGGCGGATCAGGTCGTAGCCGTGGCATGGCTTTTCGGCGACCAGAGCCAGCATCAATAACTTAAGGTCTCCAGCGGCGAAAACGCGTGGGGCACGGCTGGTACGTTCACGGCCTGTCGACTGTATTTCGAAACCGTCTTGGTTGCGGTTGGGGAAGGAATAAGGGATCGCCATATGCTGTTCTCCATTTGCATAAGCAGTAACTGACTATATTTTTCGTGTGAGATATATCTTGCGATTGAATGTTTTTTAATTAAGATATATCTAGTTCTGTTGTTGGTTGCAGGTAGTAAAAATAAGACCTTACCGGAATTAGGCTCGCAGGCGATGATAAGGTTTTTTACAAGTATCTCTTGGCTTTTACCAATGCCGCGGCCTTGCTGGGTATGTAGGTTGTTTCTGACATCCAAACTTAATATTTCAATAAAGTGTTGTACTTTTCGCGCGCTCGCATGCCGAACGTACTACATGCTTGTGGGAATTTGCCTGCTTTTTTTTAGTTGAAGAGAGCTGATCATGCCCGGCGTTGGAAGTGCAGCCTTACAACTTGTTGTCGGGCCGCAATTGCAACCTTCTCTTTATTGCTATGAACAGGTGTTAACAACATGCTCAAACAATTCGTAACCGGTGCTTCCCTGGCAGCCGCTGCCCTGAGTTCCTCGCTGACATTTGCCGCCGATGACGCGCGCTCGTCGATCCATATCACCGCGAACATCCCGACCCAGCAATTCCATGTACAGCCTGTCAATCCGGAATTTGGTAAGGACGAGACCATGAGCTACAACACGGTCAGTGGCACGTTGTCGTCGTTGCGCCAGACCTACAATGTGAAAAACACTGATGGCTCGGTTCATGCCTACGTCGAAGGTGGCCCGGCGTCCCTGTATAACGGCCGAGATGCAATCGCGCTGACCACGGCTTTCAACGGTGTCACCCTGACCGCCCTGCCTCAGGAAGTCGTGGATGATGCAACGTCTACCCCTGGTACCCAGGCCGACATGACCATCGTAGCGGCCAGGCCGCTCGATACCCAGAACGGCCTGTACACCGCTGACATGACCGTCATCTTCGACGCGGTGCCTCGCGCTACCCCGTGATGCTATTTGATGCCCGCTGAGTCTCACGGGCATTGCCGCAGGGCGACTGGTACTCCCCAGCCGGTCGCCCTGCACTTTGTACGTCTTGATAGCTCGCTGATTAGAGAGTCCGTTGATGTTTCCGATGACACCCATCGCGGGTGCGCTCGCGCTGTTGTTGTGCGCAAACGCTTTAGCCGCGCCGACTGCCCCCGGTACGACACCGAAAAGCCTGTTATCCCAGGCCAAGGGCCTGCCGGCGGAGTTTGAATCCCACTTCTTCGATGTGCCTTTGGCGGTTCGTGTTGAAATCAATCAACAGTACCTCGGCGAAGCCATGGTGGTGTTGACGCGAGACGACCGAATTACCCTGCTCGAATTTAATGACACGCAAGGCAGTGCGATAAGTACCGCTGAACGCGGGCAATGGGAGCAACATCTCAAGCAAGGTCATCCGCTGGGTGCGTGCGAAGCCAGTTGCCCGTCGGGCCTGCTCGCCGTGCACTACAGCCTTGAGAATTCATTGGTGTCGATCCTGACCCGGGATGTGGAACGTACGACCGAGACCAAGCGCTATTACGACCAGCCTGAAAACGGCAGCTTTGGCCTGATCTTCAACAACCAACTCAACCTCAATGGCGGCCAGGAACAAGACACAGGCGGGCGTTATGGCCTGAACGCCAGTTCGAGCCTGGGCAACTGGAGCCAGTCGCTCGATCTCCAGCTCTCGCGCCTTGGCGGTCCGGATGACAAGCTGTATCACGCCGTCCACCAGCTTTATACCCAGCGAGAAACAGAGGGCAACTTCTTTCGCCTGGGGTATTTCACCCCCAGTTCCGATGGCTTGAATCGCCAGATTCGCTCGTTCGGTGCCAACCCGGACACCGCCTTGGGCTTGATGTATGGCAGTTCCGACAGCTTGGCGATCGACAATCCGAAACCCAGCGTCTACCCCATTTATGTCACCGCCAGCCGCCAGGCTTCGGTGGAAATCTATCGCAACGGCCTGTTGATCAATACCCAGGCCGTCAGTGCCGGTTTGCAAAGCCTCGACACCCGCTCCTTGCCCGGCGGTATCTACGAAGTGGAAGTGCGGCTTATCGAGGACGGGCAAACCACCGCCACCAGCCAGGAGCTGGTCTACAAGCCCAATAACTGGACCAACTCAGAGGACCGCTGGCGCTACAACCTGTTCGCCGGCCGTGAAACCAAGCTCTGGAGCAACTGGGAAGAACAACCCTCGGGCTTCATGACGGCCGGGGTCGGCCTCAACTACCTGCTGCATCCCCGCGTCATCCTTGGTGCCTCAACGCGCAAGGTGCAGGACCGAATGCAAGTCGGCACTTCGGTGGACTGGACGCTGGGCAGCAGCACCAGCCTGTACGCCAACGTCTACCAGACCGAGCGCTATGGCAACGGCTTGGACTTGCAAGGCCTGTACACCTACGGCCAGGGCAGCATCGTCGCCAGCCACAACCGCAGCTGGCTGGACACTCGCAACACTTACGAGACTCTGCCGGACGGTACTCGGATCCGCCAACGCAACGTGTACGTCGGCCATACCAGCAATTCGTCGCTGTCGGTCAATCATCGCCTGAGCAACAAGACCTCCGTCAACGGACGGCTGGCCTACAGCGAGGGCAACGTCCAGGGCACCGGCCTGGACCTGGGCTGGACCCAGCGCGCAAAGCTGCGCGGCAGCGATGCCAACTGGCGGTTGTCGGTGTTCGACCGCCCCGGTACGTCGAGTACCGCCGACAAACGTAATCGCGGCCTGGACCTGAGCGTCAGCGTCGCCTTGGGCGGGCCGGGCGAACACTGGTCGGGCAGCCTTGGCACGCGCACTTCCCGCGATGGCGCGCGAGACAACAATGCCTCGCTTTCATACCGCCGAGACCTGCAAGACCATGTGCTGCAAAGCGTCTCCGCCACGGCGCTGGCCGACACATATGGCGTGGGCTTGTCCGGCATCGCCAGTTTCCAGACCGATTCGCTGTACGGCGATGGCTTTGTCCAGCGCTCATCCTATAACGACAACCTGACCGGAGGCCTGAACCTGAGCAGCACGGTGGCCGTGGGTGGCAGCAAGGCAGCCTTTATCGCCGTGCCCCATGGGCACGGCGCGGGCATGATCGTCGATGTGGAAGCCGACGTGGATGACGTGATCCTGCGCGCCGATGATTTGACCGGCGGCAGCACCACCTTGCGTCCGGGCCGCAACTTCGTCCCTATCACCGCTTATAAAAACAGCATGGTGACCTTCGACTTCGAAGGTGTTCACCCACCGGCGGCAAGCATCGAGCCGTCGCGCACCCGTTATCACTTGAACAAGGGCGGGGTGGATTACCGCAAGATCAGTGTGTTGAGAACGGTGACCGTGCTGGGTCGCCTGTTGGACGACCAAGGGCAGCCACTCAAGGGGCATCACGTGATCAACCACGCCAGCCGCGGTGTCAGCGAGGCGGACGGGTTCTTCTCCATGGAAATGAATGCCGGTTCGCCCACCCTCGAAGTGCGGTATGGCAGTGAGTTGTTTTGCCGGTTCCGACTCGACCCGGACAGTGCCCAGCGCGAAGGCGATATTTTGATGATCGGTGATTTGCGTTGCACACCGGATACGTTGGCCGATACGACGCTTGCCGAGGCTCACGGTGAGAAACAGCGCTCATGAGCTATCTGGAACAAGGGCAGCGCGGGTTCGATGGATGAGGCACTGCACATCGTCGGTTGCAGCGTGGCAGCGATGCTCGACAGCGGTGCCAGAACCAATGCCGAGAATTTCACAGTGATCTGGAATTTGGAAATCTTGCCGTCCGGGCCGATTCGGGCGGATTCGCTGTACGAGGTTATATTGATGAAAATTTTGAAATTGGTCTGGGGCGTGGTGGGGTCGGCATTATTGCTGCTCTGCATACCCATGGCTGAAGCCATGACTCAGGAAATCACTGCGGTATTCAGGCCGAATCCTTCGAACCCGACGAACAACAAGTTCATCAATACCACACCTGTTTGGGGTTTTTGTCGTGAGGAGCCAGGGCAATGCGCCAACCTGGGCCTCCATAGCCATTTGGCACGCATCAATTTTACTTCGTCCCAACCTATCCAGCCGAATCACACCGATGTCCGAAAAGGCGCCATGTTCTCGTTACCCAGCGGTTGGCGCACTGTACGGATTGTTGATTCGGCTACCGGTAAAAGCGAAGAGGTCTCGATACGAATCGCCGGTGTGGGAGCGGTCTACCGACTCGACGTGAACCCCGTCGAGCTGGTCGGGGAAGAGGTAGATTTCATTGAAGCGCATCGGATGCTTTGGGGAGGCCATTGGAACAGCCCTCCTCAACCATGTAGGAACGGTTTGCCGCACTCCCAATTTTATGGCGTCAACGGTTTCGGTTTTTTCTGGCATACACCGCAACAGGATTTTGTCTGTGCCAAAGGCGCGAAATACTTGATACCTGCGCTTCGCTATCAGAATTTCAATTACACCTATGAGCTACGCACTCCCGATCCTTTGAAGATGTTGTCCGGCATGTATACAGGATCATTAACGTATTCGGTTGGGCCGGGGCAAGACTTCGATATGGGCGATGTCATGCATCCCGATGACCAGACGCTCACCCTCAATTTCAATTTAGAGGTCGACCACGCCTTCCGGGTGGAGGTCCCTCCCGGTGGAAACCGCGTCGAACTGGTGCCCCAGGAAGGGTGGCAATCGTGGTTGACCACCGGTAGCAAGCCGACGCGGTTGTTCCGTGACCAGACCTTCCATATCTCGGCTTCTTCGTATTTCAAGATGCGGCTCGAATGCCAGCACATCAGCGGTAATACCTGCGCGATTGCCGAGGCCGGCTCAGGACACGCCGTGCCGGTGGATGTCAGCGTGAGTTTGCCCGACGGACTGACGGACGCCACCGGGCAGCCGGTCAACCGTCGTCGATTGTTGCTCGATGGCAGCGGCACCGAATTGTTCAAGCCCAGTTTTTTTGTCAATCGACAACGGGGGCTTCTGCATTTCGAGGTCGGCGGTCAAAGCGTTGGAGAAATGCTCGACAACGGCGCCAAGGCCTATACCGGCAACGTCACGGTGATTTGGGATTCGGAAGTTTGAAAGGAGTGGCTCGGCCAGTCCGAGCCGATTTGAGGACAAAGGAAGAAATGAAGCAGTTACCAATGGCAGTGCAAGGCATGGTATCGGTGATGTTGTTGACCTGCGTATCGACGGCTTATGCCGTGAGCAAAGACGTCACCGCAATATTCAGGCCCGATCCCTCGAAGCCCAACGAAAATACCTTTCGCAACACCACGCCGGTCTCGGGTTTTTGCGCCCTTTATCCGGCGGTGTGTGAAAAAGAGAAAATTTTCAGTCTCCAGGTACCCATTGCCTTCGAGTCGACGGGGCCTATTCAGGCAAACCATGGGAATTCCAGGCAGGGGGCGATGTTCGATGTACCGGCAGGCTGGCGTCTGGCACAGGTGACTCACACCGGTACGGGAGAACATGAAATCGTTCAATTGCGAATATCCGGTGTCGGTTCGCGGTATCAATTTCCTGGCAGTGTTGTGGACTTGGTCGGCGGAGGCGTCTCGCCCTGGCAGGCCCATCAGCAGCTGTGGGGCAACTCGAGCTGGTACTACGCGCCCTCTCCCTGCCAAGGCACCGGCTTTGGGACTTACAACAGCATGATCTTTAACTTTTTCTGGAAGACGCCTACCGAAGGTGTGTGCGCCAAAAGAGCCAGTTACCTGATCCCCAGCATGTCCTACCGCCACTTGGACTTCAGCTACGAGTTACGCGCACCCAACCCGTTGAGAATGTCGTCCGGTCAATACACGGGTTCGTTGAGCTATGGCGTTGGGCCGGGGCAAGACTTCGACATGGGGGACGTCATGATCCCCAGCGACTCGGTGATCACCCTGAATTTCAAGCTGGATGTCGAGCACACACTCAAGATCGACGTTCCTCCCGGTGGCAACCGCGTCGAACTGGTGCCCCAGGAAGGTTGGCAGGCCTGGTTGAACAGCGGACGCAAACCCACGCGTCTGTTTCGCGACCAGCGTTTCCATATTTCGGTCTCGTCACGTTTCAAGATGGGTCTTGAATGCCAGCACGTCAGTGGTAATACCTGCGCGATCGCCGACACCGGCACCGGTCATACCGTGCCTGTGGCTGTCAGCGTGACCTTGCCCGAGGGCGTAACCGACGGCGCCAATCAACCGGTCAACCGTCGTCCCTTGCTGCGCGATGGCAGCGGCACCGATTTATTCCAGCCAGGCTTCTACCTCGATCGCAGGTTGGGGGCGCTGCACTTCGAGGTGGCCCAGGGCAGTGTCGAGGCGATGCTGGACAGCGGCGCCAAAATCTATACCGGCAACGTCACGGTGATCTGGGATTCGGAAGTTTGAATGGCCCCAGGGGCCGAGTGTATTCAGTGAATTGTGATCAACACATGAGGTTCAAGCAGTGATGAAATATGTAATGGCATGGATGAGTTTCTGTCTGTTCTGTGGCGTGGCCCAGGCCGGGCCGCAAATTGGCGTGGGGGTGGTTTATGACTACCTGGACGGCGACAAGAGCACCTATATGAAGCGGGTTTTCAACGGCGGGACGTCCACCGCGTTCGTCAAGGTCAACGTTCTGGAAATTCACTACAACGAAGACGGCAGCTACCGCGAGGAGCCGGTACAAAGCCAGGAAGGGGGCCTGGCCAAGGATGGGTTGATGGCCAGCCCCGCGCGGTTGATCGTCCCGGCCAACGGGGTGCAGGGCACGCGATTGCTGTTCATGGGCAATCGCGACAAGGAGCGTTATTTCCGGGTGCGTTTTGTGCCGGTGGTGCCGGAAGCCGAAGACGAGTTCGCCATCAGTGAGGAAGAACGCGAAGAATACAAAAAGGAACGTGTGGCCGCCGGGGTCAAGGTCCTGGCGGGCTACGGCACGGTGTTTTTCGTGCGGCCCAAGGAAACTCGATTCCAGACCGTCATCGAGGACACCGCCAATAAGTACCTGATGCGCAATAACGGCAACAGCGTCCTGGTGATCGATGAGTTCAAGGATTGCGTCGCGAAGAATGAAAACGACTGCCGGCCGACCACCAAGCACCACGTCATGGCCGGCCGTACCTTTTCTTTCGACAAAGAGGCGGGGCGTGAATACCGCTTCACGTTGATCGAGGGTAGCCAGAGCAAGGCCATCGAGATCAAGGGTTGACGATTCTCGTCGTTGAATCGTCGTTGACGCCAAAGGTAATCAATATGTTCAAGACACTGGTACGCCCACTCGCATTGACCGTCCTGGTTTTGCCTTGCGCTTCGGCTTGGGGGGCGGTGGAGCGGGAAACCTTCGAAGTCTACGTGACCATTCCCACGGTCGATTTTCATGTGCTGCCCCTCGACCCGCAGTTGGTGCAGCGTGAACAACGCTTGCCTTTCAGCACCATCACCGGCGAGCTCACCCCGCTGCGGGCAACCTATGAAGTGAAGAACAGCAACGGCGCCATCGATGCGCGTCTGGCGCAAGAGGCGTATCTGTCCAATGGTCACGATCGCATCGATCTTCGGGTGAGCTTCAACAACGTCCAGCTGTCCCTCGATTCCACCCCGGTAGTGTCGGCCGGCGAGGCACGCCCCGGACGCCATGTGCCTCTGGAAATAGCCGCCATCAGGCCCGCCGGCGAAAACTATAAGCCTGGGGATTATTACGGCACGGTACACATGGTATTCGACGCGGTTGCGCCGTAGGGCTGTCGACCTTCATTTGGATGGGCATGTAAAGGTCAATCGGGCGCGTTGCGACATTAACGGCGGATTTATCCACTTTGTGTATTACTGAAAAGGTGACAGGTATGTTGAGGACAATGGTGTTCGGTACAGTGCTGGGCGCTACAGCGCTTAATCCTTCGCTGGTATTGGCTGCCGATGACGCTCGTGCGCCCATTCATATCACGGCGGACATTCCCACCAAACAGTTTCATGTACAGCCGCGCAATCCTGATTTCGGAAGGGATGAGTACCTGTATTACAACCCGCTGACCTACAAATTTAGCTCTTTACGGCATACGTTCGACGTGAAGAACACCGATGGCTCGGTTCACGCCTATATCGAAAATGGCGAGAGCACCGGCTCTATCCCGTTGACCAACGGCGTGGATTATGTCGGCTTGAGGGTGATATTCAACGATGTCCCACTGGACAATCGACCCAAGGAAGTCGTGGACGATGCTACATCCACACCCGGAACCCAGGCGGAGATGCTGGTCGTCGTTGCGAACCAGCCTACCGGCCCGCTCTCTCCTGGCGTGTACAACGCCGATTTCACGGTGATCTTCGATGCAGTACCTCGGATACAGCTGTGACGTCGTCATTGGTTCGCGAGCAATGGTTTGCATTGGGCTTGGTCGTCAGGTTGCAAATAGGCTGACAGAAACGGCGCCATGCCTTTGGTGAGCCGCATCGGCAAGGGCGTGATGAGTTTGAATAACTGCGCCAATATTTCAAGGAGAGTAGTGAGGCTCATGGATCTGAGCATCCGTATGAAACCCTGTGATGAGGAATTTGTTCTCTCGCTACAGGCTTTATTTACTATAAAAAGGTGTCAAGCATGTTTAAGAAAATGATGTTGGTTACTGCTCTGGGTGTCGCTGTCTTGAGTTCTTCGTGGGTGTTCGCTGCTGATGATGCACGTTCCTCCATCCACATTACTGCGAACATCCCGAACAAGCAGTTTCATGTGCAGCCACGCAATCCGGATTTCGGTAAAGATGAATACATGTATTACAATCCAGTCAGCAACCTATTGAGCCCTTTGCGCGAGACATTTGATGTGAAGAATACCGATGGCTCGGTTCATGCTTATCTTTATGAGGCAGGATCGTCGTCGGGAAGAGTTGCTCTTTACAATGGTGAACATTACATTCCGCTGTTCGTCAAATTCAATGGAATAGAGTTGAATAATTTTCCTCAAGAAGTTGTAGACGACGCCTCATCCACGCCTGGGACCCAAGCCGATATGCACATCAGCGCTCATGATTTGATTTACCGTCTCAAACCTGGCCTGTACACCGGCAGCTTCACTGTCATCTTCGATGCGGTGCCTCGCGTAACCCTGTAACTGTGAATGTGCCTGCTCAAGTTACTGGCTCGCCACTAACGGCTTACACTGGGTATGACTGCCCGGCTGCAAGTACGGTGAGAGGAATGGCGCCATGCCCTTGAGCACCTGCACCGGCAAGGCCGAGGTGAATTTGAAGTTCTGCGCCGACGCCCCCGGGACGTAGGCGGTGAGTGTGCCGAAATGGCTGTCGCCGATGTAGAACACAAAGGTCGCTGTGCGGTTGATCGATTTGGAGCTGATCACCCGCCCACCGGAGCCGACCGCTTCGATGCGGTTGTCGCCGGTGCCGGTCTTGCCGCCCATTTGCAGGGGCGTGCCATCGGCCAGTTTGAAACTGCCGGCCACGCGTTTCGCGGTGCCGGCGTCCACCACCTGGGACAGCGCACCGCGCAAGGCCTGGGCCACTTCCACCGGCATCACCCGTTTGCCGGTGTCCGGGTTGTTGACCAGTCGTGTTTCGTAGGGCGTATTGACGGCAAAGTCCAGGCTATCGACGCGCAAGGCCGGTTGCCGGATGCCGTCGTTGAGGATGGTGCCCACCAGTTCCGCCAGGGCAGCGGGGCGGTCGCCGGAGCTGCCGATGGCGGTGGCCAGCGACGGCACCAGATGGTCGAACGGATAGCCGACCTGCTGCCAGCGCTGATGGATATCCAGGAAGGCTTCGATCTCCAGCATGGTCCGGATGCGACTGTCCCGGGCGCTCTTGTGCCGGCTCTTGAACAGCCAGCTGTAGACTTCCTGACGCTCGAACTGGCTGGCCTTGACGATCTGGCTGAACTTGGCCTCGGGGTTGTTCAGCAGGTAACCCATCAACCATAGGTCCAGCGGATGGACCTTGGCGATGAAGCCTTGGTCTGGCAGGTCGTAGGCGCCGGGGCCATAGCTTTGGTAGAGCCGTTCCAGGCGTTCGTCAGTGAGTTTTTCGGCGCTCTTGGCCGACTTCAAATGCGCGCGCACGAAGCGATTGAAGTTTTCCTGGCTGTCGTTGGGAAAGAAATAACGGTGCACGGCGGCCAGGCGGATCGCAGTGGGGCGCATGCCGTCGAGGAAGGTTTCGAGGCGCTGGCCGGTGTCCTTTTTCTGGTACTTCTTCCAGAACCTGAGCAGGAACGAAGTGCCTTCGCGATCGGCGAACTGGGCCAGGTATTCCTGGCGGCGCGGGTCCTTGTCGTCCTTGAGCAGTTCGGAACTGTTGTTGGGGCCGGCGTAGGTGGCGTAGCGCACCAGGTCGCGCATCAGGCGAATGAACGGCAGGTTGATGGATTCGCGCAAGGAATCGCGCAGCGTCGGCAGGCGGCCGTCGTCTTCCTTGCGGAAGTTATGAAAAGTGTGCAGCCCGCCGCCGGTAAAAAACGCCTCGCCGGGGCTGGCTGAATAGGTGCGGTCCAGCGCTGCTTCGAGCATCTTCGGCAGGCTGCGGTCGGTGTTTTCGATCAGGTAGTCCACCGCCCAGCGGGACAGGCGGTCCTGGTCGGCGATCTCGGTTTTCTTCAAGGCTGCCGGGGTCTGCTGGGCATAACGCTCGTGGAGTTCGGCGATAATCTGCAGGTATGTGGTGAGCACCCGCAACTTGGCGGTGGAGCCCAGTTCCAGCTTGCTGCCTTCGTTGATGTCGAAAGGTTGGTCGGTGCTATCGGTTTGTACGCGCACCCGGGAGCCGTCCGGGGTCAGTTCCAGCAAGGTGAAGCTGTAGCGCACCTGCGTGGTGCTGGTGGGGGTCAGCAGGCGTTCTCCCATCAGGCCGATCTCGGTCGCGAAGGCCGGGTCGGCCAAACGCTTGAGGTACTCGGTGGCCTGGGCCTGCAAATCGCTTTGCAAGGTGCTGGTGGCGGAGAGGTCGAGGCGATCGAGGTCGTACAGCGGGCGGTTGAGCAGCGCGGCGATACGACTGCGGGCGGCACTGATGCCCTTGTTGGTTTCGATGGGCTGGACGGTCGGGTCCTGGACCCAGTCGCGGTAGCTGACCTTGCTGGCCAGGGCCGCCTCGGACAACGCGGCGTCGATCACGCCGTTCTGTGCCAGCAGGCGGATGTGGCTGTCGGTGAGGCGCGCCAGTTCATCATGACCCTTCGAAAGATAATGGGACGGGCGCCGCTGGGCGATCATCAACGACAGCATTTCCCGCAGGGCCAGGCCTTTTTCCGCCAGGCTCTTGGGGTCGGTGGCGGTGCTGAACAAGCGCTCATTGGCCCGTTTGAAATCCGCGCCATACCAGACCCGCAGCCCTTCCGCCATGCCATGGACCTCGCCATGCCCCGGCACGGCGGAAAGCGGCACGCTGTTGAGGTAGTCGCGGATGATCCGCTGCCGCGCCTCGAGGGTCTGTGGGCCGGCCTGGTAGGCGCGCACGCTGGCGGAAATCATCTGGCGGATTTTCTCCGCGCCGGACACGGTCAGGCCTTCAGGCGAGTGGCGGTACTTCTCCAATTGTGTCGCCAAGGTGCTGCCGCCGGCGGACTGCCCCGGCAGGCTCAACAGCTTGGCGACTTGCGACCAGGCCGCCATGCCGAAGCGTGGCCAGTCCACGGCCGGGTTGGCCAAGGGTTGCTTGGGGTCGAGCAGAAAACGGTTCTCGATGAACAACAGGCTCTGCACCACCACGGGCGGGATCGCTTCGAAGCTTGCATACAGTTGCTGCGGGTACTTGAACTGATAGACCGGCGCGGCACGACAATCGGTGATGGTCAGCCCGGCCTGGATCTTTTCCACATAAGGCACGAACAGGCCTTTCTCGACGTAGTCCATCAAGGCCGGCGAGAACCTCGCCTGGGCCTCGATCACGTAGTCGCGCTTGAACAGCCGCGGCAGGAATTCCCCCAGCGCGCTGTAGCCCAAGCGCCGGTCGAACGGGCCTGCACCCGGATAGGCGATGGCATCGCTGGGCCCCGGCTGTACCGAATAGCTCAGGGACTCGGCGTACTTGCTGATCTCCCGGGCCTGAAACCGCGACGTGCGCATTTCCTTGGCCGCCGCCAGGCCGACCACCACGACGATAATCAGCAACAACAACCAGAACGCCCGCCAGCCATGCCGTGCGCGGCGTTTTTCTTGAGGTAAAGGCGCTTCTTCCATACGTTCAGTCGGGACCACAGGTTCATTCGAATCGGTTTGCCACAAAGCGCCCATAGTCGACTGATCCATTAAGCAGATTGATCGGACTTGCTTGAAGCTTAGACGGTGGTTGGCGTGGGGGGAGGGGAAATTGTGGACAGCCGACATGCGAACGCTTGTCAGAGGTCATTGGCTGATGAGCTTTTGTGGCGAGGGAGCTTGCTCCCGCTCGGCTGCGCAGCAGCCGCAAAGGTGGCAGGCTGAAGAGTTTCGGCGGTTGAAAAACGAGGGCGGCTGCGCCCCCCAGCGGGAGCAAGCTCCCTCGCCACGGTAGGTATGCCTTCAGGATGGGGGCCGGCCCTCCATGAAGGATGGGGCCAGCCCTTCACGAAGAGTGCACAGGGGGCTTGTAATTGTCATGATCTGAGGGGGCTTTTTGTGGCGAGGGAGCTTGCTCCCGCTCGGCTGCGCAGCAGCCGCAAAGGTGGCATGTCTGAAGAGTTTCAGCGCTTGAAAAACGAGGGCGGCTGCGCCCCCCAGCGGGAGCAAGCTCCCTCGCCACGGTAGGTATGCCTTCAGGATGGGGGCCTGCCCTCCATGAAGGATGGGGCCAGCCCTTCACGAAGAGTGCACAGGGGGCTTGGAGTTGTCATGATCTGAGGGGGCTTTTGTGGCGAGGGAGCTTGCTCCCGCTCGGCTGCGCAGCAGCCGCAAAGGTGGCAGGCTGAAGAGTTTCAGCGGTTGAAAAGCGAGGGCGGCTGCGCCACCCAGCGGGAGCAAGCTCCCTCGCCACAGGTACTACGCCGTCTTCGGAAAAGTCGCTCAACTATCATCGTGTCGGATCGTCGCGGGTGAGGCTACCGTAAGTAGACCCCCAACCACAGGAAGCCAAGGAATGCGTCCTTCGCACCCAAACTCTCATCGCTTACGCCGCGGACGTTCTTCGGAACCGGGGCGAGGTTATCTCGTTACTACGGTCGTTCACCGACGCACACCGATCTTCAAGGACTGGCGACTAGGCCGCTTACTGATTGCAGAAATGCGCCTGGCTCATGAGCGAGGTCAGGTCAATTCGCTGGCCTGGGTTGTGATGCCGGACCATCTGCATTGGCTGGTGCAACTGGAGCAAGCTCAGCTCACAAAAGTGATGCAGACAGTCAAATCCCGCAGCACCCTCACAATCAATCGAGCAATGAACAGAAAGGGCGCCTTCTGGCAAAGCGGCTTCCATGACCGCGCGGTCCGCGACAACGAGGATCTGAAGCCCTTCGCCCGCTACATCATCGCCAATCCGCTTCGTGCAGGGTTGGTAGATCGTATCGGCGATTACCCTCTCTGGGACACAGTGTGGCTTTAGCCGCTTTTTGTGGGCGAGGGAGCTTGCTCCCGCTGGGCGGCGAAGCCGCCCTCGCTTTTCAGCTTTTAGAAGCGGGCGGCTGCGCAGCCGAGCGGGAGCAAGCTCCCTCGCCACAGGGATGGGGGTGTTTGAATCCCAGGGTATTGATGCCTGAAAGCCTTGCACTAGAGCCATCGCCCCATGCCAGAACATGACGCTGCACCATCACTGTGCAATACTCGACGGCGTTTTCTGTATGACCTGGATCCCAGACAAGTCCTCTCGGAAACCCGAATCAGGGCCAGGCTTATCCCTGAATTTTCCAGGTTTTACAGTGAAACTCTCTATCCCTGGCTTTTTATACTGCACGACCCGCTGATCCTGAGGTTGTCGTTCCACAGGACGGTCTGCCCACAAGACAGACCCGGTTTCGGCAAGGCGGCAGGCTTACCGGCCTGTGGCTTTGGACACTCGGTGGCTAATCCAATAACAAGACGAGGTTATCCCTTATGCCAGTCGGCAATCATCTGCCCCATGGCGAGACCGCCCAGGGTGGTCCGCTCAAACGTGAACTCGGTGAGCGGCATATCCGCCTGATGGCGCTCGGCGCCTGCATCGGTGTCGGGCTGTTCCTCGGCTCGGCCAAGGCCATCGAAATGGCCGGCCCGGCGATCATGCTGTCCTACATCATCGGTGGCCTGGCGATCCTGGTGATTATGCGCGCCCTCGGTGAAATGGCCGTGCACAACCCGGTGGCCGGTTCGTTCAGCCGCTACGCCCAGGATTACCTCGGCCCACTGGCAGGCTTCCTGACCGGTTGGAACTACTGGTTCCTTTGGCTGGTGACCTGCGTGGCGGAAATCACCGCCGTGGCGGTGTACATGGGCGTCTGGTTCCCCGACGTGCCCCGCTGGATCTGGGCCCTGGCCGCGCTGGTCAGCATGGGCTCGATCAACCTGATCGCGGTCAAGGCCTTCGGCGAATTCGAATTCTGGTTTGCCCTGATCAAGATTGTCACCATCATCGCCATGGTCATCGGCGGCGTCGGCATCATCGCCTTCGGCTTCGGTAACGACGGCGTGGCCCTCGGCATTTCCAACCTCTGGGCCCACGGCGGTTTCATGCCCAACGGTGTGTCGGGCGTGTTGATGTCCCTGCAAATGGTCATGTTCGCCTACCTGGGCGTGGAGATGATCGGCCTGACCGCCGGTGAAGCGAAGAACCCACAGAAAACCATCCCCAACGCCATCGGCTCGGTGTTCTGGCGGATCCTGTTGTTTTACGTCGGCGCGTTGTTCGTGATCCTGTCGATCTACCCATGGAACGAAATCGGCACCCAGGGCAGCCCGTTCGTGATGACCTTCGAGCGCCTGGGCATCAAGACCGCCGCCGGCATCATCAACTTCGTGGTCATCACTGCCGCGCTGTCCTCCTGCAACGGCGGGATCTTCAGCACCGGACGGATGCTCTACAGCCTGGCGCAGAACGGCCAGGCCCCGGCCGGTTTCGCCAAGACCTCCAGCAATGGCGTACCACGCCGCGCACTGCTGCTGTCTATCGCTGCGTTGCTGCTGGGCGTGCTGCTCAACTACCTGGTGCCGGAAAAAGTCTTCGTCTGGGTGACGTCCATTGCCACCTTCGGCGCGATCTGGACTTGGGTGATGATCCTGCTGGCCCAGCTCAAATTCCGCAAAGGCTTGAGCGCTTCCGAGCGGGCGGCGTTGAAATATCGCATGTGGCTCTATCCGGTCAGCTCGTATTTGGCGCTGGCGTTCCTGGTGTTGGTGGTGGGCTTGATGGCGTATTTCCCCGACACGCGCGTGGCGCTGTATATCGGCCCGGCGTTCCTCGTATTGCTGACAGTGTTGTTCTACACGTTCAAGTTACAGCCGACCGGGAATGTACGGGGAGCCGTGCGTTCGGTTTAGTAAGATAAAGCGCGAGGTAAAGAAAGCCCTGGTCAGATGACCGGGGCTTTTTTGTAGGCGTGAGCCAGACCGTCCGTCGGAACAGTTGCCCGACCTGTAAGATCTGACAGTAGACCACCGCAATACCCTGACCTAGCTTGGAAGCCCGCCAACTGGCAAATGGCAAGGCTGCACAATGAACGGTTTTTCTGCGTTGATGGCTATCGCACTGGTCAATGGACTGATCCATGGCCAGGTTTTTTTCTTGCTGTATGACGCCGTTGGCCTGACTCAGGCAACCAGTAACCTCGCGGCGTTTTGTGTGGCATCGGCGTTTTCGTTTTATGTGAGTGCGCTTTACATCTTCGGGCCCCAGGAATCATGGAGTGGCTATCTCCTGCTCAATTGCATAACGGGCGCGCTGAGCTACGGTATCGGTTCGATCGGCGACGCCCTGAATTTGCCTGGATGGGAGACGCTGGCGTTGTACTTCTTGCTGAACCTGACGACGGGGTACAGCTTTTTCCGGTTCAAGTTGCTTCGTGGTCGTCAGCGGGTATGACCGTCTTTGCGCAAGTGAAGCACCGAAACGTTCGGGGCCGAGCATGAAAGCGATCTGGCGTGTTTTCCTCACTTATTCACTGGTCGGGTTGGCCAATACGCTGGTTCACTGGCAGATATTTTTTGTACTGCGCGTGGCAATCGGTCTTGATCAGTCGATCAGTAATCTTGCTGCGTTCTGTGTGGCGGCGTCCTTTTCCTATTACCTCAATGCGCTCTATACCTTCGAGGCCAAACACTCGGTGACGGGGTATGTGGTTTTCCTGTGCGTCATGGGAGTGCTCAGTTATGCCGTGGGTTATCTGGGAGACCGCTGGCGGCTCCATGGGTTACTCACGGTGGCGGTATTTTCCCTGCTGAGTCTGGTGTTCGGTTTCCTGCTCTCCCGGTTCCTGGTGTTTCGTGGACACCGCCCATGAAAATCTCGCTGGTTGTTCCGGTGTTCAATGAAGAGCAGACCCTTGAGTTGTTCTACAAAAGCGTTCGCCAGCATCCGGCGCTGGTCGAATACAGCGTCGAGATCGTGTTTATCAACGATGGCAGCGTTGAGCAGACTGGATTTCTGGCTCGCGACATTGTGCAGACTGATAACTTGAAAGCCCCGGGATGAATCCTGGCGCAGTTGCTCCGTGTGGACAAAACCAGTTGTTTACCTGTAATCCTTGATCGCAGGGGGCGGCGAGTGATCAATCGACCGCAACGATCATGGGGGCGATGAAATGAGAATCAGCGATCTTGTCTATCGCGAACTCAATCGGCAACAGATCGCGCTGTTTTTTTTATCAGCAAGCTTGCTGTACGTCCTGCCGTTGATCCTCGCTGATTTTCGCTATATCGACGATAACTGGCGGACGCTGGAAGCGGGTACTGCTTGGACTGACCAAGGACGTTGGTTCAGTGATTTGTTGTATCAAGCGTTGTCCTTCACCGCCGCCGCGCCGGACATTTTTCCGCTACCTTTGTTGCTCGCCGTGTTGGCTATGTCCCTGGCTTTGACTCGCCTGACCTTTTATTACTTTCCTCAGCCGACACTGGCGTGCTGCCTGGTTACGTTGCCCCTCTGGTACAACCCCTTCCTGTTGCAGAACCTGTCGTATCAATACGATGGTCCCGGTATGGCGCTGAGTCTGGTCGCTGTTATTTACGCAATTACTTTTCAGAGTGCATCGCGAATTCGTCAGTGGTGGATGCCAACGGCGTTGTTGGTGCTGGCATTCGGGCTCTATCAGATAAGCTTCAATGTGTTTCTGGGCCTGTGTTGCCTAGAACTGCTCAGGGCGGCATACAAACGGGAGTCATGCCTACAGTGGTTGCAAATGTTGGGTTGGAAGCTGGCTCAGCTTGGCTTGGCGATGCTGATTTACTTCGCTGCCGCCGTCATGTTCATGAGAACCGAGCGGACTGCATTATTGAATTGGAAAGCCGATCCGCTTCTGCAGATCAGCACCAATATTGGACGGGTGGTGGAGAAGGCAGCGCTGTTGTTTCACGGCGGATACACCTGGATATTCTCTGTGTTGGTCCTGTGTGCGCTGATCGGTTTCGTACGATTGAGCTGCCGGGTGTGCGCGCTTGAAGGGCAACGTTGGAAAACTGTGATGACGCTGCTGGGTTGTTTGCTGACGCTGCCCTTATTGGCTCTGTTGGTACCTGGCATCACGCTGTTTTTTCGCGACTTCAATGAAGGTGCTCGCACCCTGATGGGCTTCGGGGTGCTGTTGCTATTGCTGTTTTATCTTGCTTATCTGGCCCTTGCGCCGATTCATCGTCGACTGCCGCTGCTGCTGGTCATTCCGCTTTTGGCAACGCTTTCGCTGTCCTTCGCTTATGGCCGAGTGTTGACCTTACAAAAAACCTTCGCCAATGGAGCGCTTTACAGTCTAGGGCATGACATCACTTCGCACCGGGCGCTGTACAAAGCCAAGCGGATTTACATATCCGTCACTTATTCTGACTCTTGGTTGGCAAGCGCTTGCGGCTCGTTCAAACAGCTGCCGGTTCTGCATTATCTGCTCAACATCGACTACTTTATGCTTTCGAAAAACTTACCGTTAATGGGCATCACCAACGTGGCGGTCGAACGTGAGCGGCGTAATGCGACCCACGTCGGCTATCTAGGATATGTGCCCGTGATGGACAATCAGTATTACCGGATTTATCTACTGGGAGACTATGGTTTCATCGTTATGAAAGAGCCCGCGCGGATCAATCGGAGCACTGTTAACTGCCGCGATCTGGCTGATTAACATTGGGAAAGTTTCTCTACAGTTTGTGTTGAAATTCCATAGTGTCGAAAACGGTTTGCTGCGGGATTATTCATGCCGCCACCACCTCCCGCGGCTCAAAACTATCCGCCCGCGCCATCTGCCACATCCGCGAATAAAACGCCCCATTGACCTCGCCCGTCAGCAATTCCCCCGGCTTCAAAAACACATGCAACTGCGAGAACAACTTCACCTCGGTGGCCGACATGCGCCGCACCAAATGCTTGGGCTGCAATTGCGACGGATGCTCGAGCCCGGCGGCGGCGAGCATTTCGGCCAGGGCTTTGAGGGTGTTGCGGTGGAAGTTGTAGACCCGCTGGGCCTTGTCCGGGACGACCAGGGCGCGTTGGCGCAGGGTGTCCTGGGTGGCGACGCCGGTGGGGCATTTGTTGGTGTGGCAGCTTTGCGACTGGATGCAGCCGATGGCGAACATGAAGCCGCGCGCGGCGTTGGCCCAGTCGGCGCCGATGGCCAGGACGCTGGCGATGTCGAAGGCGCTGACGATCTTGCCGCTGGCGCCGAGCTTGATCTTGTCCCGCAGGTTCAGGCCCACCAGGGTGTTGTGCACGAACAGCAGGCCTTCGCGCAACGGCACGCCGATGTGGTCGGTGAACTCCACGGGCGCGGCGCCGGTGCCGCCTTCCTTGCCATCGACGACGATGAAGTCGGGCAGGATCCCGGTTTCCAGCATGGCCTTGGCGATGCCCATGAATTCCCATGGATGCCCCAGGCAGAACTTGAAACCCACCGGTTTGCCGCCGGACAGTTCTCGCAGTTGCTGGACGAACTGCATCAGTTCGATCGGCGTGGAGAACGCGCTGTGGCAGGACGGCGAAATACAATCCTCGCCCATGAGGATGCCGCGGGTCTCGGCGATTTCCCGAGTGACTTTGTGCTTGGGCAGGATCCCGCCATGGCCGGGCTTGGCGCCCTGGCTCATCTTGATTTCGATCATCCGCACCTGCGGGTTCCGGGCCTGGGCGGCGAAACGCTCGGGGTCGAAGCGTCCGTCGCTGGTGCGACAACCGAAATAGCCGCTGCCCAGTTCCCAGGTCAGGTCGCCACCGTGTTCGCGGTGGTAGGGGCTGATGCTGCCTTCACCGGTGTCGTGGGCGAAGTTGCCGAGCTTGGCGCCTTGATTCAATGCCCGGATGGCGTTGGCGCTCAGGGAGCCGAAGCTCATGGCCGAGATGTTGAACACCGAGGCCGAGTAGGGCTGGGTGCATTGCGGGCCGCCGACCGTCACGCGAAAGCCGCTGGGGTCGCTCAACGGCGCCGGGCGCATGGAGTGGCCGATGAATTCGAAACCGGTCTGGTAGACGTCGATCAAGGTGCCGAAGGGTTTGTCGGCGCTTTCGTTCTTGGCCCGGGAGTACACCAGCGAGCGCTGGGCGCGGGAGAAGGGCAGGGCATCGCTGTCGGATTCGAGCAGGTACTGGCGGATCTCTGGGCGGATGCCTTCGACCAGGTAGCGGATATTGCCCAGGATTGGATAGTTACGCCGTACGGCGTGGCGGCTCTGCAGCAGATCGAACAGCCCCAGCAGGCTCAACAGCCCGGTCACCAGCGCAATGGGCCAGAGCCAGTCGTGTTGCAGGAACGGCAGGCTGGCGAGGGTGAAGATGACACAGCCAGCGAAGAAGGCGTAACGGCTCAGCAGCGACAGGCTCATGCGGGTTCCTTGGGGGCGCGATGGGGGCGCAGGCATTCTGCGCTGGCAGCGAAACGGCGGGCAACCCTATGAGGAGGGGATTGTTATGAGAAGGATGTGGCAGCAAAGGGGCTGTGAGAGCAAGGCTTGCCCGCGATTGGGGACGACTCGGTACTTCAGAAACCGAGGCGCCTGTATCGCGAGCAAGCTTTGCTCCCACAGATCGAGGGGATTTATCTGTGGCGAGGGGATTTATCCCCGCTGGGCTGCGCAGCAGCCCCTAAGCCAGGCAACTCGGTGTGTCAGGAAGATTGAGTTCACTGCTTTAGGGCTGCTTCGCAGCCCAGCGGGGATAAATCCCCTCGCCACAAAAGCTCTCCCGCAGCAGCTGTGCGGTGCGGGGCTCAGCTCGCCTGCTTCATCTGCCGCACCGGCAGCTCCACGCGGAAGGTGGTGCCGACGCCGACTTCGCTGCGGACGGTAATCTCGCCGTGGTGTTTTTTCACGATGCCGTAGGACAACGACAGCCCCAGCCCGGTGCCTTGGCCAATCGGTTTGGTGGTGAAGAACGGGTCGAAGATTTTCTGCAGGGTTTCGGGAGGAATGCCCGAGCCGTTGTCCGCCACTTCTATCCAGACGGTTTCGTCACCGACGCCGTTGCGCAAGGTGATGGTCCCGCGTTCGGGGCCGATGGCCTGGGCGGCGTTGACGATCAGGTTCATGATCACCTGGTTGATCTGCGACGGCAGGCATTCCACCTCCGGCAGTGGCGTGTACTCCTTGACCACGTCTGCCTTGTACTTGATCTCGTTGGCGACGATGTTCAAGGTCGAATCCATGCCTTGCTGCAAATTGGCCATCTGCCATTCCTGGCTGGAGTCGACGCGGGAGAAGTCCTTCAGGTCCTTGACGATCTGCCCGACCCGGCCGATGCCATCCTTGGATTCCTTGATCAGCAGGGGTATGTCCTCCACCAGGAAATCCAGCTCCACCTGTTCGCGCAGCTTTCTCAAATTCACCACCAGCTCCGGCGAGGCGATGGCCTCCTCGGCGCTGCTGTAGGCGCTGAGCATTTCCTGGAGCTTGCTGAAGTAGCCGTCCAGCGCCCCCAGGTTCGAAGAAATGAAACCGATCGGGTTGTTGATTTCGTGGGCCACGCCGGCCGCCAACTGCCCCAGCGAGGCGAGTTTTTCCGATTGCACCAACTGGGTTTCCAGCATCTTGCGTTCGTCGATCTCCATTTGCAGCAGTTCGCTGGCCTGTTTGAACGCCTGGGTACGTTGCTCCACCAAGTCTTCGAGCTTGTTCATTTTCAACTGCGCACGGGAGGTCATTTCCCACTTGGTGGTCAGGGTGTTGGCCATCTGCTGGACTTCGATGTTGTCGAACGGCTTCTTCAGGATCAACAAGCGGTCGTGGCCATTCAGGCGGTCGAGCAGCTCATCCCAGGAGTAATCCGAGTAGGCGGTGCAGACCACCACTTGCAGTAGCGGGTCGCGCTTCCAGAGTTCTTCGATGGTCTTGGCGCCATCCCAGCCTTCGGGCATGCGCATGTCGACAAAGGCCAGGGCATAAGGACGCCCTTTTGCCGATGCCTCCAGCAACTTGTTCAGGCCTTCCTGCCCGCCATAAGCCGAGTCGAGTTCGAACACGGTGGCGGCAGGTTTTGGCGCTTCGCCAAACAGCGCGCTTTCCATGTCCTGCAAGTCCGTGCTGCTGTCATCCTCTGGGGTGAGGATCTTGCGGAAATCTTCATGAATGGCGGGTGTGTCGTCGATCAACAGGATGCGACGGTTACTCATACTGTTCATGGCTCACCTTCTGCAAGTTTCAGGGGCACCTGCAATTGGAATGTCGCCCCTTTTCCTGGCCCCTCACTGTGGGCGGTGAGGTGGCCGTTCATTTCAATGGCCGCCAATGCGCAGCTGTGCAGGCCAAAGCCGTGGCCTTCCTTACGCGTGGTAAAGCCATGGGCGAAGATGCGCGTCATGTTCTCCTCCGGAATGCCTTCGCCTTCGTCCTTGACGCTGATCTGCAGGGTCTCGCCATTGACGACGTCCGCCTTGAGCGTCATGTTCCGCGCATGGTTGGACACCCCGGCCATGGCGTATTTGGCGTTGCTGATCAGGTTGATCAGAATCAACAGCAAGCGGTGCTTGTCGCCCATGATCCGCGGCACATCACCGTATTCCTTGATCACCGTAACATGGTGGCGGGTCAGGGCGCCGGAGTTCATGCGCAGGGCGTCTTCGAGCAGCTCGCTGACCACCAGGGGTTCGAGCAGACTGTTGGCCCCGGCATAGGATTGCTGTGTGGCGACGATGTCCTTGATGTGGTCCACGCTCTTGCTCAACTGCGCCAGCTCATCGGTCAAACTCTGCTGCTCCGACGCGATGGCCTCCACCAGTTGGTTGAGGTAGCCGGGCAGCAGCTTGCCCTTGGCGTCTTCGGTGAGGAAGTGGCCGAGGTCGTCGGTGTGCTCATTGATCAATTGCATCGCCTTGCCCAGCCCCAGGGCCTTGCTGCTGCGCAGTTTACGGCTGACCAAGTCGGCGGAAATGTTCACGCTGTTGAGCACATTGCCGACGTTGTGCAGCACGTTGGTGGCGATTTCCGCCATGCCGGCCTGGCGGGCGGTGTCCATCAGCTCGCTCTGGGTGTCCTTGAGTTGGCGGGTACGCTCTTCGACCCGTTGTTCCAGCTCGTCGTTGGCGGTTTGCAGGGCGTTGTTGACCCGCTTGATCTCGGCGAAGCTGCGGATCAGCCGGATCCCCAGCCAGATCAGGATCAACACCAGGAGCGTGGCGAACACCAGCAGGTAAACGTGGTTGCGCTCGTATTTGGCCGCGGCTTTTGCCTGGTCTTTCTCCAGTAGGTTGGTAATGGTGTCCAGGCGGCCGGCCAAGGGGACCATTTCGATGCCCATTAATAATTCATTGACCTTTGGCTGTTCCCGCAGGATCACCCCGATGTGTCTGCGCAGGACTTCGACGGAGTTGAGCAGTCCCTCAGGCAGGCGCTCCTTGTTGACCTCCAACTGGTTCAACCCCAGCAGGACCTCAGCCGCGATATCAGGGGAGCTGAGCTGGGCGAACTCCATGCTGCTGAGCAACAGGTCGTAGGTGTCGATGGCAACGTTCTGCAACTCCAGCCGATACGTGTCGGGCAGCCGGGCGAACTGGCCCTGGATATCGTCCTCGCCGGTGGGCAGGAAGGCCAGGGAGTTGCGCAACACCGCGTTATGGGACTTGAACTGTTCCACCAAGCGGGTCTTTTCCTTGACCAGCTTGAGGTATTCGTCGCGCTGGGCCTCCCAGAGTGACGGCCCATGCCGGCCCGGCTCCGCCTCGATGGCGTCCAGGCGTTGCCACAGGCGTGTCATTTCGTGCAGCGGGGAGACCAGCGGGTCGTAGTTGTGGGTCAGGGCGATCCGCGACTTGAGGATTTCGTTGTCCCAGATGGCGTCCTGTTGCTTGAGCAGGCGGATCAGGTCCCGGGATTCAATGTACGAGGCGGCCTGTTGGGCGCCCGAGTTGACGTACATGAATAACAGGATGCCCGCCAGCAAGACGCCAATGAAGGCCAGGCCGAGGCGACGGAGGACTGTCATAGGGGCTTGCCCTCCCATTCACCGGTCAGGGTCTTGAGGAACTCGACGATCAACGTCGTATCGTTCTTGAGGGGCTCACGACCCAGTTGGTACTTGAACATGACCTCTACCGCGCGCTCCAGGGTTGGCGCCGACCCGTCATGGAAATAGGGTGCGGTAACGGCCACGTTACGCAGGCTCGGTACTTTGAAAACCTGGTGATCATTTTCATCACCGGTTATGTTGAAGCGTCCTTCGTCGGCCCGGGTGGGGTTGCCGCGGTCAACGAAGTAGTCACCCATGATGCCGAACTTCTGGAACATGTTGCCCCCGATATTCACGCCCTGGTGACAAGCAATGCAGCCGTATTCCTTGAACCGCTGGTACCCGAATTTTTCCCGGGGCGTGAGGGCATCGGTATTGCCCAGCAGGTACTGGTCGAAGCGCGAATTGGGTGTCTGCAAGGTGCGTTCGTAATCGGCCAGGGCGCCCTGGATATTGGGCTTGGTCACCCCGTCGGGGTAGGCGTCCTTGAAATCCTTGGCATAACCCGGATCATCGGCGATGCGCTTGACCACGGCCTCCCAGGTGCTACCCATTTCCGCCGGGCTGGTCACGACGATGTGGACCTGTTCTTCCAGCGTATCGACGCGGCCATCCCAGAACTGGTGAAAGTTCAGGCCAGCGTTGAACACGGTCGGCGTATTGACCTCTACCGGCTTGCCGTCGAAGCCCAGGGAAAACGGTTTGTCGTCGGCGCCGCCCTTCTCCAGGCGATGGCAACTGGCGCAGGACAGCGTGTTGTTGACCGACAGCCGCGGGTCATTGAACAGCCGCAGCCCCAGCTGGACGCGCTTGGGGTCCAGGGTCGGGATCGGTGGCAGGGGCTTGAGGGGTTCGTCCAGTGGGGCGGCGTGCGCGGCCACGCTCATTCCCACGAGCAGGCCGAGCGCCAGAGTCAGTCCATGTAACGCCATGGGATGTTTTCCTTGAAACGTTGGTTGAGGACACTCCGGTGTTCACGAAAACGGGTTCTGGCGTTTTTCCCATTCGGTCATCCAGTCGGCAAAGGCCTGTGGTTCGACGGCCTTGCTGAAGTAATAACCTTGGACTTCCTCGCATTGGTGCTGCTTGAGAAATTCAAGCTGCTCAAGGGTTTCCACCCCTTCGGCGATGATGTGCAGATTCAGGCTCTTGCCCAGGCTGATGATGGTGCTCACCAGCTTGGCATCGTTGCTGTCGATGCTCAGGTCACCGACGAACGACTGGTCGATCTTCAGCACATCCACCGGAAATTTCTGCAAGTAGCTCAGGCTCGAATAGCCGGTGCCGAAGTCATCGATGGCCAGACGTATCCCCAACTGCTTGATGGCCTTGAGGATGGCGACCGTGGTATCGACGTTCTGCATCAGTACGCTTTCGGTGATCTCCAGTTCTAACTGTGTCGGTTCCAGGCCGGTTTCCTTGAGGGTGCGGGCGATGCCTTCGACGAAGCCGCGCTGGCGAAAGTCGATGGCCGAGACGTTCACCGACAGGTACAGCGGGCGCATGCCCTCGGCTTGCCAGCGACAGGCCTGCTGGCAGGCTTCCTGGAGCACCCATTGGCTCAGTGGGACGATCAGGCCGCTGTCCTCGGCCACCGGAATGAAATCCGACGGGTAGACCATGCCGTGCCCCGGCCTGTCCCAGCGCACCAGCGCCTCGACGCCGACCACCTTGCCGCTCTTGAGGTCGAGCTTGGGCTGGTAATGCAGCACGAATTCCTTGCGTTGCAGGCCCAGGCGCAGGCCCGATTCGATGGTCTGCTGCTGCCGTGCCCGGCGGTTCATATCCTCGGTGAAAAAGCGGTAGTCGTTGGGGCCGGTCTCCTTGACGTTGCGCATCGCCGTCTCGGCTTTCTTGATCAGCGCCACGGCGTCGAAACCGTCGCTCGGGTAGACGCTGATGCCCAGGCTCGCGGTGACGCTCAGGTCATGGCCGTCGATCGGTTGCGGGGAACTGATGGCCGCCAGCAGCTTGTCGGCCACGCCTTTGATCTGCTGCGGATCGACAATGTCCCCCAGCACCACGACAAATTCATCGGAGCCGTAGCGAAACACCGAGTCGGACTCGCGCACCACGGTCGCCAACGTCCGCGCCACGCGCTTGAGCATCTCATCACCCACCGGATGGCCCAGGGCATTGTTAATACGCTTGAAGCGGTCCAGGCCGAGGAACATCACCGCCAGTTGCCGGTCGTGCCGACGGCACTGGGCCATGGCCTGGGTCAGGCGATCGCCGAGCAACATGCTGTTGGGCAGTTCGGTGAGCACGTCGTATTGCAGCAGGTGGGAGACCTTGAGCAATTCCTGGACGCGCTCTTCGATCGTGCGTTCCAGGCTGCGCATTTTCCTCGCCGCATCCTGGGCCAGTTGCCATTTCCAGGTCATGGCGCTGGCCATCTGGCGGATTTCCAGGGTGTCGAAGGGCTTCTTGAGGATCAGCAACTGATCGTCGAACTCGATCCGTTCGGACATGGTTTCCCAGGAGTAATCCGAGAACGCCGTGCACAGGGCGATTTGCAGCCGTGGGTCGGCCTCCCACAGCCGTTCGATGGTTTGCAGGCCATCCCAGCCCGGCGGCATGCGCATGTCGGCGAACACCAACGCATAGGGCTGGCCTTCGGCCTGGGCGCGCTTGACCAGTTCCAGCGCCTCCTCGCCCTGGTAGGCCGAGTCGATCTGGAACTGCAGCCGGCTGACCTGCGGGGTGCCGAACAGCAGGCTCTCGGTGTCGTCCAGCGAGTCATCGAGGCCGGCGCTGGGGCTGAGGATCTTGCGAAAGTCCTGGTGGATCGCCGGCGTGTCGTCCACCACCAGGATTCGCCGGTTGGCAGGTACCGACATGGGGTTCATGGATTGCTCTCCGATAGCTGGCTCGCTGGTCGGGTCCAGTGGTCTGTCGCGGGAATGATGGTGCCGGCCTTGAGCAATTCGGCGGCCTGGCCGCTGTCGACCACGGTGCTGAAGTAATGCCCCTGGGCCTGCATCGCCCCGCCGCTGGACATCAGCGTGGTGCGTTGCTCCTGGGTCTCGACGCCCTCGGCAATGATCCCGATGCCCACGTCCCGGGCAAAGTTGATGATCGCCCGCAAGGTCGTGGCGTTTTCGGGGTTGTCACTGGCACTGTCCAGGAACCGCTGGGCGAGCTTGAGGTGATTGACCCGGTAGGTCTTGAGGTAGTCGAACGAGGAATATTCGGTGCCGAAATCATCGATGGCGATCTGCACACCCAATTCGCAGAGGCGCGGCAGCACGTCGTTGTGGGTCCACTTGGTCTGGGCCAGGGTGGCTTCGGTGACGTCGAAGCGCAGGTCCCAGGGCGCCAGTTCCCAGCGCGCGGTGGTGCGCAGCACGTCGTAGATCAGTTCCGGGCCGGTCTTGAGCTGGGTCAGGGACAGGTCGATGGCGATCACCGGCGGCGCCATGCCCTGGTCGCGCCACTGGCGCATTTGCTGGCAGGCCTGGTCCAGCACCCAATGCCCCAGGCCAATGATGATCCCGGTCTTCTCGGCAGCGGGCATGAAGGCCGCCGGCTCCAGCCAGCCCCGTTCGGGGTGGTTCCAGCGCACCTGCACGCCCATGCCGAGGATCTTGCCGGTGCCGAGGTCGACTTCCGGCAGGTAGTGCAGGTGCAGCTCGTGGTTTTCGATGGCTTGGCGCAGGTCGTTGGCGAGGGCGACCCGGTCGGTGACTTCCTGGTTGATCTCCTCGTTGTGGAAGTGGTACTGGTTGCGGCCCTTTTCCTTGGAGCGGTACAGGGCCATGTCGGATTGCGCCATCAGGCTGTCGGCACTCAGGCTCTGCGGGGTGTACAGGGCGATGCCGATGCTCACCGAGATCCGCACGTCGTTGCCGTCCAGGGAGTACGGCGCCACGAGGGCGTCGCGGATCTTGCCCGCCAGCGCGGCGCAATGGGTCGCTTCATGCACGTCCAGTTGCAGCAGAGCGAACTCGTCGCCGCCCAGGCGCGCCACCACGTCGTTTTCCCGGGTACAGGCCTTGATGCGCACGGCGACTTCCTGCAACAGCAGGTCGCCGATGGGATGGCCCAGGGTGTCGTTGATGCGTTTGAAGTGGTCCAGGTCCAGGTAGAACATGGCAAACGGCGCGGCCCCGCGACGCGCGGCGGCGAAGGCCTGGTGCAAGCGCTCGATCATGGTGGCGCGGTTGGCCAGCCCGGTCAGGCCGTCGGTGCGGGCGAGCAGGGCGATCTTTTCTTCGGCCAGCTTGCGTTCGGTGATGTCGAGGATGATGCCTTCCACTTCCAGCAGCAGGCCCTGGTCGTTGCGCACCGGGATGTAGCGGTTCTCCACCCAGCGGAACGTGTCGTCGCCGGTGCGCATGCGAAACTCGATGGACGCCCCCACGGTGTCACGGTCGAGGACGCGCACCATGGCCTCCTGGACTTTGGCCTGGTCATCGGCATGGATCAGGGTTTCTGCCCAGTCCGGCGAGTCGATCAGTTGCGCCGCGACATGGCCGAACTTGGTGATGTTGTGGGAGATGTACATCAATGGGAACGGCGGCTCGCCCCGCAAGCGATAGAGGATGGTCGGGCTGTTCTGCACGATGATATTGGCGTCGGCCAACTCACGGGTGCGTTCCTCGACCGCTCGTTCGAGCATGTCCATTTTCAGCGCTGCGTCTTCGGTCATCTGCCATTTGACGGTCAAGGCGCTGGCCATCTGGCGGATCTCGATGGCGTCGAAGGGTTTTTTCAGGATGAGCAGGCGGTCGCCCAGTTCGAGGCGCTCGGAAATATCTTCCCAGGAATAATCCGAATACGCGGTGCACAGCGCCACTTGCAGCTTGGGGTCGGCGCGCCATAGCCGTTCGATGGTTTCCAGGCCGTCCCAGCCCGGTGGCATGCGCATGTCGATGAACGCCATGGCGTAGGGTTGCCCTTGGGCCAGCGCCGCTTCGACCTTGTTCAAGGCCTCCATGCCCTGGAATGCCGAGTCGAGCACGAAACTCATGCTGGAGACTGCCACTGGTGCGCCGAACAGGGCCTCTTCGGCGCTGCTCAGGTTGTCCTCGGCGTTCATCTGCGGGCTGAGGATCTTGCGAAAATCCTCATGGATGGTCGGGGTGTCGTCGACGATCAGGATCCGCCGATTGGTTTTATCCAAAGGCAGGCTCATGGCCGTGCACCGTTTTGATGCTGACTATTGAACCTTGGAGACATCTGCTATCCCTTTCGCTGGCATGAGTATTCGGCCTATACATGGCCCTTCATGGGGTAGAGCATAGTCGTCTGCTCGGGATGCGCTCGGCCACTGATGGCAAATGTGTCTAAATTTTCGCAATCTACTAGCCTGTGTTTTGGGGCTAAGGTAGAACGGTTGTCGTGAATCAGGAGGGGGTTGCAAATGGAAGATCAATCGCCGGATGTTCCGGTAAGAAAGCCAGCGGTACTGCTGGTCGACGACGAAGAGTCGATTCTCAATAGCCTGCGTCGGCTATTGCGCAGCCAGCCGTACGAGATCCTGCTGGCCGACAGTGGCGCCAAGGCCCTGGAAATCCTCAAGGAGCGGCCGGTCGACCTGGTCATGACCGACGCGCGCATGCCGAACATGGATGGCGCCACGCTGCTGGCCGAGATCCGCAAGTTGTATCCATCGACCTTGCGCATCCTGCTCACCGGTTATGCCGATGTGGACATGATGACCAAGGCCATCAACGAGGGGCAGCTTTACCGCTACCTCAGCAAGCCGTGGAACGACGAAGAATTGGTGCAGGCCTTGCGCCAGGCTCTGGCCCACCAGCATTCCGAAAGCGAGCGCCAGCGCCTCGAAGCGCTGAACCGCGAGCAGAACCAGCAACTCAAGACCCTGAACGCCACCCTGGAAAAACGCGTGGCGTCGCGCACCTCCGAGCTGCAGCAGACCGCCGACATGCTCGACCTGGCCTATGACGAGCTCAAGCGCAGCTATGTGACCAGCACCGAGGTGTTTTCGCTGATCGCCAACCTGCGCCTGCCCAAGGCCAAGCAGACCAACCGGCAGATCATCGAGTTGATTCGGGTCTATAGCCGGCTCAACTTTCTCGATGAGTCCACCGACCGCGACCTGACCATGGCGGCGGCGCTCTACAACATCGGCAAGCTGAGCTGGACCGACAACATGATGGTCACGCCCGCCGATTTGCTGCACCACAACGAACTCGACCTCTATCGGGCCTATCCGAAGCAGAGCGAGTCGCTGCTGATGACCCTGGACCCGATGAAGGACGCGGCGCGGATCATTCTGCATCATCAGGAGCGTTGGGACGGCAGTGGCTTTCCCGAGCACCTACGGGGCGAGGCCATTCCGTTCGGTTCGCGGCTGTTGAAGCTGGCGGTGGACTTCATCGAGCTGCAGCGCGGGTTGATCCTGGAGCGGCAGATGAACAGCGACGAAGCGCTGGTCTACATCCGCAAGTACGCCGGCAAGTTGTACGACCCGGACATGGTCGAGGATTTCATCAAGGCCTGTGCCGAGTACCTGGAAGACGTGACCTTGTCGGATCCGACGGTGCAAGTCTCCACTACGCGCGAGTTGACTGCGGGGATGATCCTGGCGCGCAATCTCAATGCCGATAACGGTATGTTGCTGCTCAACGCTGGCAAGGTCCTGAGCGGGCCGTTGATCGAAAAACTCATTGCCTTTGAAGCGATGGAGGGGGCGCGGTACAGCGTGTTCGTCAAGATTCCCGAGGAGGCGGCCGACCCTTTGGCGCCGAAGCCGATTTTGGGGTGACTGGGGGTTGGATTGGATTGGATTGGATTGGGTGCATATCCGTTGCTGCGGTAACGGCGGCTTAGGGTTCCGCCCTGACGGCGGGTCACTTTTGGAAAAGCGCCAAAAGTAACCAAAAACGCTTTGCCCCACCACTCGGTGCCTCGCTAGGGCTCGGCATGCCCTCACTCCGGCATTGCTCCGTGGGCCGCCGCGAAGGGCCATCCATGGCCCAGCGCGGCTATC
>NZ_JAGDEZ010000042.1:15369-51651 GCF_017498305.1 Pseudomonas sp. OA65 | reverse complement strand
TGGCTCAGCAATCGTTGGTTACATCTTTGATTTCTCGCGGAGTAACTTGTGATGCTGATAATCTGTTGACTAGCAGTCTGACTCCACAAGCACCCACACGAATTGCTTGATTCAGTTGTTAAAGAGCGGTTGGCTGAGTCTTTCGTCTCAACCGAGGCGCGCATTCTACAGCACCCCGTGTATCTGTCAAGCGGTTATTTTAAGAAGTTTTCAAAGTTTCGCTTGGAAATCCTTAACAACTTCAACCACTTGCGCTTCCGATCTCTCGTTAGCGGGAGGCGAATTCTACAGCGTTACTCGCTGCTGTCAACACCTCTTTTTCACCGCTTTCGACCGAGAAGATCGAACCGCCGATAGAGCCAAACAACACCGCCCTATCTGCTCCTTCCGAGCTTCGATGAACTGAAGCCCAACACCTTCGAAACCTACTTAACTCGTTGAATCTCAAGGAGTTTTCCGTTTCGACTGCGCCGGAAGTGGGGCGAATTATAGACTTCCAGAATCTGCCGTCAACACCTATTTTCACAATTCTGTCATATCAGTCTAAAAGCCCCGTAAACACTTAGGCGGCGCCCAACGGCGCCAGCCTCCTCACTTACCTATTACAAGCTGGGGAAAGCGAACTGTGAAGCTTCATGGCTGGCACGCTGTGGCCAGCGCTGGGTAATGGCCTTGCGACGGGTATAAAAACGCACGCCGTCCGGGCCATAGGCATGCAGGTCGCCGAATAACGAACGCTTCCAGCCACCAAAGCTGTGATAGGCCACTGGCACCGGCAATGGAACGTTGACGCCCACCATGCCGACTTCGATCTCATCGCAGAACAACCGCGCTGCTTCGCCATCGCGGGTGAAGATGCAGGTGCCGTTGCCATACTCGTGATCATTGATCAGTTGCATCGCTTCTTCCAGGCTGTTGACCCGGACGATGCACAGCACCGGTCCAAAGATCTCTTCTTTATAGATACGCATCTCTGGGGTCACACGGTCGAACAGGCAACCACCGAGGAAGAAGCCCTGCTCATGCCCGGTCACACTCAAGCCGCGACCATCGACCGCCAGCGAGGCACCCGCCGCCACACCGTCTTCTATATAGCCACTGACCTTGTCCCTATGTTGACCGGTCACCAGCGGCCCCATGTCCAACCCGCAAGACGTACCCGCACCAATCTTAAGCGCCTTGATTTGTGGCACCAGTTTGGACACCAGTGCATCCGCCACTTGGTCGCCGACGCACACCGCCACCGAAATGGCCATGCAACGCTCACCGCATGAACCGTATGCCGCGCCCATCAGCGCGCTGACGGCATTGTCCAGGTCGGCATCCGGCATCAGCACCGCATGGTTCTTCGCCCCACCCAGCGCCTGGACGCGTTTGCCGCGTCGGGTGCCCTCGGCATAGATGTATTCGGCAATCGGCGTCGACCCGACAAAACTCAACGCCTTCACTTCCGGCGCTTCGATCAGTGCATCCACCGCAGCCTTGTCGCCATGGACCACGCTCAATACGCCCTTGGGCAAACCGGCTTCCAACAACAACTGGGCGATCAGCAGCGTCGAACTCGGATCACGCTCGGACGGCTTGAGAATGAAGCAGTTGCCGCAGACGATCGCCAGCGGATACATCCACAGCGGCACCATCGCCGGGAAGTTGAACGGGGTGATGCCCGCCACCACGCCCAAAGGTTGAAAGTCTGACCAAGCGTCGATGTTCGGTCCTACGTTACGGCTGTATTCGCCCTTCAGGATTTCCGGCGCTGCACAGGCAAACTCGACGTTTTCGATGCCGCGCTTGAGCTCACCCGCCGCATCTTCCAAGGTCTTGCCGTGTTCCTCGCTGATCAACTGGGCGATACGCGCCTCGTTCTGCTCCAGCAATTGCTTGAAACGAAACATCACCTGCGCGCGCTTGGCCGCCGGTGTATTGCGCCAGGCCGGAAAAGCCGCCTTGGCGGCATCGATGGCCTGCTGGATGGTCGCACGATCAGCCAATGGCACCTTATGAATGGCCTGGCCAGTGGACGGATTGAAAACATCGGCGGTGCGAGCGCTGTCGCTCAGCAGTTCACCATTGATCAAATGCGGGATGAGGCTCATGGGGACTCCAGAATTATCCACAGGCGCCCGTGGCCGGACGCCCGTTGTTATAAAGAATGCGTCAGTCGAGTCTGTTCAGCACTTCACCGACCGCGTCGAACAGACGATCCAGGTCCTGTGGCTTACTGTTGAACGTAGGCCCGAATTGCAGAGTGTCGCCGCCGAACCGCACATAGAACCCGGCTTTCCACAACGCCATGCCGGCTTCGAACGGACGCACGATTGCATCACCATCGCGCCCGGCGATCTGGATCGCGCCGGCCAGACCATAGTTACGGATGTCGATAACGTTCTTCGCGCCCTTCAAGCCGTGCAAGGCATTCTCGAAATGCGGGGCGATTTCGGCCACGCTCTGCACCAGGTTTTCCTTCTGCAGCAGGTCCAACGCCGCCAGGCCCGCCGCGCAGGCCACCGGGTGTGCCGAATACGTGTAGCCGTGGGGAAACTCCACTGCGTACTCGGGCGTTGGCTGGTTCATGAAGGTCTGATAGATCTCACTGCTGGCAATCACCGCGCCCATGGGGATCGCGCCATTGGTGACTTGCTTGGCGATGCACATCAGGTCCGGGGTCACACCGAAGCTGTCGGCACCGAACATCGAACCGGTGCGGCCGAAACCGGTGATCACTTCGTCGAACACCAAGAGAATGCTGTGCTGGTCGCAGATTTCCCGCAGACGCTTGAGGTAACCCTCTGGCGGCACCAGCACGCCGGCCGACCCAGCCATCGGTTCAACGAACACCGCGGCGATGTTGGAAGCATCGTGCAGTTCGATCAGCTTCAGCAGTTCATCGGCCAGGGCGATGCCCCCCTCTTTCGGCATGCCACGGGAATAGGCGTTGCTGGCCAACAAGGTGTGGGGCAAGTGATCGACGTCCATCATGGCTTGGCCGAACAGCTTGCGGTTGCCGCTGACACCGCCGAGGCTGGTGCCGGCAATGTTCACACCGTGATAACCACGGGCACGGCCAATCATTTTGGTCTTGGTCGCCTGGCCCTTGAGGCGCCAGTAGGCGCGGACCATCTTCACTGCGGTATCGGCGCACTCGGAACCGGAATCGGTAAAGAACACATGATTAAGGTTGCCCGGGGTCAGGCTGGTGATCTTTTCCGCCAGTTGGAACGACAACGGATGACCGTACTGGAACCCCGGCGAGTAATCGAGAGTGCCCAATTGCTTGGCGACCGCTTCCTGAATCTCCTTGCGGGTATGCCCGGCGCCACATGTCCACAGGCCCGACAACGAGTCGTAGACCTTGCGCCCCTTGTCATCCACCAGCCAGCTGCCTTCGGCCGCGACGATCAGGCGCGGATCGCGCTGGAAATTGCGATTGGCGGTGTAAGGCATCCAGTGGGCATCGAGCTTGAGCTGGCTGGCCAGGGAACCGGCAGCGTGTTCGGGCATGTTCATCGACAAAACCTCGCAGGTCATAAGCGACAGGGGATCGAAAGCATTCTTGCAGCTAAGTTGCCACGACGATAAAGTCGGTGAAATCCAACTTTTGTAACCTTCAGTCGGTGGATCACTAAACTATGAGCGTTCGTCGTCCCGATCCACTGGCCCAGGTCAGCGACTTTGATATTCGCCTGCTGCGCATTTTCCGCAGCGTAGTGGAATGCGGTGGGTTCTCCGCCGCGGAAACCGTGCTCGGCATCGGCCGCTCCGCCATCAGCCAGCAGATGAGCGACCTCGAGCAGCGCCTCGGCCTGCGTCTGTGCCAACGTGGGCGCGCGGGGTTTTCCCTGACCGAAGAAGGGCGCGAGGTCTATCAATCGGCGTTGCAGTTATTGAGCGCACTGGAAAGCTTTCGCACCGAGGTCAACGGCCTGCACCAGCATTTGCGCGGTGAGTTGACCATCGGCCTCACCGACAACCTGGTCACCCTGCCCCACATGCGCATCACCCACGCCCTGGCGCAATTGAAAGAGCGCGGGCCCGACGTGCAGATCCAGATTCGCATGATCGCCCCCAACGAAGTCGAGCAAGGCGTGCTCGACGGGCGCTTGCATGTCGGCGTGGTTCCCCAGGCCAGTGCACTGTCCGGGCTGGAATATCAACCGCTGTACAGTGAACGTTCGCTGCTGTATTGCGCGGTCGGGCATCCACTGTTTTATGTCGATGACCAACAACTTGAAGACGCACGCCTCAACAGCCAGGACGCCATCGCCCCTACGTTCCGCCTGCCTGCCGAGATCCAGGCCCACTACCAGGCGCTCAATTGCACCGCGAGCGCATCGGATCGCGAAGGCATGGCGTTCCTGATTCTTACCGGGCGCTACATCGGTTACCTGCCCGATCACTACGCCAACCTCTGGGTCCAGCAAGGTCGGTTGCGGGCCCTTAAGCCTGCGGCACGGTTCTATGATTTGAGCCTGGCGTCGGTAACACGCAAGGGGCGCCGGCCTCATCTGGTGTTGGAGAGTTTTCTCGAGAGCCTGGCGGCCACCCGCTGACCTTATTACACCCTGTGGGAGCGAGGCTGCTCGCGATAGCAGTGTGTCAGCAACAAAGATGTGACTGACACACTGCTATCGCGAGCAGGCTCGCTCCCACATTGGTAGGGTTGGCAAAGTCTTTGGCCGAGGGCTTTTTAGTGTGATGGCACTTGTCGGATCGATGCCGGTGCGCTATCAACGCATTTGCTTGCCCACAGACCCAGCCCGGAAACGCCCATGACCTTTGAAGTCCCTGCCCACAGTGGCAAGCCCACCAGTCGCATTCGTCAAAAGAACGAAGACACGATTCTCAAGGCCGCCGAAGATGAATTCGCTCGCCACGGGTTCAAAGGCACCAGCATGAATGCCATCGCGCTGAAGGCCGGGCTGCCCAAGGCGAACCTGCATTATTACTTCACCAATAAACTCGGCCTGTACGTGGCGGTACTGAGCAACATCATCGAATTGTGGGACAGCACCTTCAATACCCTCACCGCCGAGGATGACCCGGCCGAAGCCTTGACCCGCTACATCCGCGCCAAAATGGAGTTCTCTCGTCGCCAGCCCCAGGCCTCGCGACTGTTCGCCATGGAAGTGATCAGCGGCGGCGAATGCCTGACCGAATATTTCAACCAGGATTACCGTGCCTGGTTCAATGGCCGGGCCGCCGTGTTCCAGGCCTGGATCGACGCCGGCAAGATGGACCCGATCGACCCGGTGCACCTTATCTTTCTGTTGTGGGGCAGCACCCAGCATTACGCCGACTTCGCTACCCAGATCTGTCGCGTGACCGGTCGCAGCAAATTGACCAAGCAGGACATGGTCGATGCGGGTGACAACCTGATCCGCATCATTCTCAAGGGCTGCGGCCTGACACCCACTCTTTAAGATCGCCATGCCCTTTACCCTTGCCGGTTTTTGCGAATACCGCGAAGAAATTCGCAAAAGCCGCTTCATCACCTTCGCCGCGCCCATCACCAGCCCCGCCGATGCCCAGGCTTTTATCGAGCAGCACAGCGACCTGGATGCCACCCACAATTGCTGGGCCTGGAAACTCGGCGACCAGTACCGCAGCAACGACGATGGCGAGCCGGGTGGCACCGCCGGGCGGCCAATCCTGGCCGCGATCGAAGCCCAGGCCTGCGATCAGGTCGTGGTGCTGGTGATTCGCTGG
The DNA here is from genome assembly GCF_017498305.1 of Pseudomonas sp. OA65. Classification (NCBI taxonomy): domain Bacteria; kingdom Pseudomonadati; phylum Pseudomonadota; class Gammaproteobacteria; order Pseudomonadales; family Pseudomonadaceae; genus Pseudomonas; species Pseudomonas sp. OA65. The sequence continues at coordinate 45,945 of NZ_JAGDEZ010000042.1, read as the reverse complement.
TATGGCGGGATTCAACTGGGCACCGGTGGGCTCGCCCGGGCTTACGGCGGCGGCGCGAACAAGTGCCTGCAAAACGCGGAGAAAATCGAATTGATCAGCCGCGTGCCGCTGCACTGTAGTTGCGGGTTCGCCGAACTGCCCCTAGTGAAACTGCGCGTCGCCGAGTGCGGTGGGCTGGTGAATGAAGAGCGCTTCACCGCCAATGGCGTGGACCTGCAATTGGCCGTGGGCGAAGCCCACATCGAAACCTTGCAAACGCAACTGGCCGACCTGAGCCGTGGACGGATCCTGTTGGAGCGTTGAGTTCGCAGGCTGCAATCTTTCAGGGCATCGCGCAATCGTTCAACTTGCCCACATCCACTGTGCACCCGACTGTGGATAACCTGAGCACATCCCTCTGTAACCCTTCTGTCATGCGGGTTTCAGCGGGTTGCTCATTTTTCAGCCAAAGTCCTGCCCAAGCACCAAATCCCTCCACAAAACAACCGCTTGCATCGGTTTATCACCTTTAGAAGAAAGCCGCGTAGTGCTTATGCCCGTGTTTCCGGCTTGCACACAATTACTGTGGAGCAACCTGTGGATAACCCGTTCATGGCTCCTTCCACCCCATGAAGGGCATGGCTCGCAGCCGCTTGTTCAATTTTTGACCACCCATTTCAGGGCAAACCGCTGCCTGGGCCAAACCCGTGCGCGCCAAGGCGGTGCAGAATTTCCCCATTACAGATGCTCAGGCCTGACGCGGAAGGCCTCAGCAACGGGACTCAAGACAATTTCCTGACTTGATGGCCAGGAAATTGCTTTATCCACAGGCATTCCTGTCCACCGGCCCGAGCCTGTCATGTCCAACCCCGACTCCATCGCGCGCCTGCAATTGCGCAAGATCAGCAAACGCTACCCCGGTTGCCTGGCCAACGACGCCATCGACCTGAGCATCCAGCCCGGCGAGATCCACGCCTTGCTGGGGGAAAACGGTGCGGGCAAAAGCACCCTGATGAAGATTATCTACGGCGTCACCGCTGCCGATTCGGGTGAGGTGATCTGGCAAGGCCAGCGCGTCAACCTGCGTAACCCGGCCCAGGCTCGCAGCCTGGGCATCGGCATGGTGTTCCAGCATTTCTCGCTGTTCGAAACCCTCACCGTTGCGCAGAACATTGCCCTGGCGATGGGCGCAGCAGCCGGTACGCCAGCGCAACTGGAGCCCCGGATCCGCGAGGTTTCCCGGCGCTACGGCATGGCCCTGGAACCGCAGCGGCTGGTCCACAGCCTGTCGATTGGCGAGCGCCAGCGGGTAGAGATCATTCGCTGCCTGATGCAAGACATTCAGTTGTTGATTCTCGATGAACCGACCTCGGTACTCACGCCCGCAGAAGCCGAAGAACTGTTCGTGACCTTGCGTCGCCTGGCGAGCGAGGGCTGCAGCATTTTGTTTATCAGCCACAAGCTCGGGGAAGTGCGCGCGTTGTGCCACAGCGCCACGGTGCTGCGCGGCGGACGCGTCTCAGGGCATTGCACCCCGGCGCATTGCTCGGACCGAGAGCTGGCGCAACTGATGGTTGGCGAGGCAGCAGGATTGATCACGGAGCACCCCAAGGTCAGCGCAGACAAAGCCTTCCTGCACATCAACAAGCTGTCTTGGCACAACCCGGACCCGTTCGGCTGCTCGTTACGGGACATTGACCTTGAAGTTTGCAGCGGCGAAATCGTCGGTATCGCCGGGGTGGCGGGCAACGGCCAGGACGAATGGCTGGCGTTGCTCAGTGGAGAAACACAGCTTGTCCGCGAGCAAGGCGAAACGATTCGATTCGACGGGCAGCCCGTAGCGCACCTGCGCCCCGACGCTCGTCGCCGGCTTGGCCTGGCATTCGTCCCCGCCGAACGCCTGGGCCATGGCGCCGTGCCGCAACTGAGCCTGGCGGATAACGCCTTGCTCAGCGCCTTCCAGCAGGGCCTGGTCAGCCATGGGCTGGTTCGACGCAGCAAGGTCGAACACCTGGCCGAGGAGATCATTCGTCGTTTTGGCGTGAAGACGCCCGACACCAAAACTCCTGCGCGCAGCCTTTCGGGGGGCAACTTGCAAAAATTCATCCTTGGCCGGGAAATCCTTCAACAGCCGAAGCTGCTGGTGGCCGCGCACCCGACCTGGGGCGTGGACGTCGGCGCGGCAGCGACCATCCATCGCGCCCTGATCACCCTGCGCGACGCGGGCGCGGCGATCCTGGTGATCTCCGAAGACCTCGATGAACTGTTCCAGATCAGCGACCGTCTCGGGGCCTTGTGCGGCGGGCGTCTGTCGGCCTTGCGTCCCACCGTCGAGACCCGCCTCAGCGACGTCGGCGCCTGGATGGCCGGCCAGTTCGACGCCCCTCAATCCCCTGCCCCCGCGCCGGTTTAACGGAGTTCCACATGCTGCTTTCTCTCGAACCCCGCGGCCAGCAATCGCGCCTGATGCTCTGGTGCTCGCCGCTCTTGGCCGCCATGTTGACCCTGGGCTGCGGCTCGCTGCTGTTTATCGCCCTCGGGCATGACCCGTTGCAAACGCTGTACACCCTGTTGATCGCCCCGATCAGCGACCTGTACGGCGTGTCCGAATGGCTGGTCAAGACCTTGCCGATCCTGCTCTGCGCCCTCGGCCTGGCAGTGGCCTATCAGGCGCGGATCTGGAACATCGGCGCCGAAGGCCAATTGCTGCTGGGCGCCCTGGCCGGCAGTGCCGTGGCGGTGAACATCATCGACGTGCAAAGTCGCTGGGCATTGGTGTTGATCCTGCTGGCCGGCACCCTGGCCGGGGCGGCTTGGGCCGCGCTCACGGCGTGGCTGCGCACGCGCTTCAACGCCAACGAGATCCTGACCAGCATCATGCTCAACTACATCGCCCTGAACCTGCTGCTCTTTTGCGTCCACGGGCCGTTGAAAGACCCGGCGGGGTTCAATTTCCCGGAGTCGGCGATGTTCGGCGAGGCCAGTCGCCTGCCATTGCTGCTGGAGGATGGCCGGGTTCATGCCGGGCTGTATTTCGCCCTGCTGGCGCTGGTGGCGGTGTGGGTCTTGCTGCAGAAAAGCTTCATCGGTTTCCAGATAAAGGTGCTGGGCCTCGATATCCGCGCCGCCGGTTTCGCCGGCTTTCGCCAGAAGCCGCTGGTGTGGCTGGCGCTGCTGATCAGCGGGGCGCTGGCCGGGCTGGCCGGCGTCTGCGAAGTGACCGGACCGATCGGCCAGTTGGTGCCGCAGGTGTCGCCGGGCTACGGCTATGCGGCGATTACCGTGGCGTTCCTCGGCCGCCTCAATCCCATCGGCATTCTGTTTGCCAGCCTGTTGATGGCCCTGCTGTACATCGGCGGTGAGAGCGCGCAGATGTCGCTGAATCTGCCCCAGGCAATCACCCAATTGTTCCAGGGGATGATGCTGTTTTTCCTGTTGGCCTGCGACGTGCTGATTCTCTACCGGCCACGCCTGAACCTGCGCTGGACCCGGCGCGCCCGAACGACCGCGGTACAGGCAGGAGCCTTGTGATGGATATCGACCTGTTGAGCAATATTTTCTACGCCATGGTCCGCTGCGGCACACCGCTGCTGTTGGTGGCCCTGGGTGAGTTGGTCTGTGAAAAAAGTGGCGTCTTGAACCTGGGCCAGGAAGGCATGATGCTGTTCGGCGCGGTGATCGGTTTTATCGTCGCGTTCAACAGCGGCCACCTCTGGCTCGGCGTGCTGCTGGCCATGGCTGCGGGGATGCTGTTGTCGGCATTGTTCGCGCTGGTGGCGCTGGTGTTCAACGCCAATCAGGTCGCCACCGGACTGGCGCTGACGATTTTCGGGGTGGGCCTGTCGAGCTTTGTCGGGGCGGCCTGGGTCGGTAAACCGCTGGCGGGCTTCGAGCCGTTGGCCATCCCGTACCTGAGTGACATCCCCTTGATCGGGCGAATGTTGTTCGCCCAGGACCTGCTGGTGTACCTCTCTTTTGCGCTGTTTGCGCTGGTGGCGTGGGTGATCGTAAAGAGCCGCGCCGGACTGATCATCCAGGCCGTCGGCGAGAACCCCGATGCCGCCAGTGCCATGGGCCTGCCGGTGTTGTGGGTGCGGACCCTGGCGGTGCTGTTTGGCGGCGCCATGGCCGGGTTGGCCGGCGCCTATCTGTCGCTGGCCTACACGCCGATGTGGGCCGAGAACATGAGCGCCGGGCGCGGCTGGATCGCCCTGGCGCTGGTGGTTTTCGCCAGTTGGCGGGTGTGGCGCCTGCTGCTGGGCGCCTACCTGTTCGGTCTCGCCAGCATCCTGCACCTGGTGGCCCAGGGGTTGGGGTTGGCGGTACCGTCGAGCCTGCTGGCGATGCTGCCCTATGCCGCGACCATTTTGGTGCTGGTGTTGCTGTCCAGGGATGCCGTGCGCACGCGGCTATATGCGCCGGTATCCCTGGGACAGCCTTGGCAGGCGGGGCATTGAGATAGACCGCGGCGCGCCTATCGCGGGCAAGCCTTGCTCCCACAGTTTTTCATGAGTTCTACAGACTTCAGTGACCTGTGGGAGCAAGGCTTGCCCGCGATGAGGCTCGAACAGGCAACACTTGAACCAAACCCCACACCACCTCGAAAAACAGGAAAACCCACAACACCGCACTGGCTCCATGCAGCAGCGCATACAGCATCCAGGCCGAAAACAGAAACCGCCCTATCGCGTCATAACGCCCATACAGCGCCTGGGGATCACGAATCCGCAGCACCGCCCACACGCAGACAATCGAGCCCATCAGGTTCACCATCAGCACATGCGCCGGCGCAAACGGCGGCAGGTCCCCAGGCAGGTCAAATAGCTGAGTCATGCTCATCAACACACCATGCACCGCCGCAAAGCTCCACGGCGTGGCCAGCGCGGCCGACACGATCAGGTCGTACCAGGCGCTGCCAAGCACCACCCGGCGATATTGCATCGAACTCCACATACACGTTGCTCCAGATAATCGAGGAGCAAATAAGCTAAAGCCTGGGGTATGCTCCAAGGTCAAGTCCTCTGGAGCTCCGCAATGCGTATCGGTGAATTAGCCCAAGCCTGCGCCGTCAGTCGAGACACGCTGCGTTTCTACGAGCAGCGCGGCCTGATCGCGGCGTCACGTAGCGCCAATGGCTACCGCGACTATCCCGCCGACATCGTCCAACTGGTGCTCTATATCAAGACCGCCCAGCGCCTGGGCTTTACCCTGGGTGAGATTGGCGCCAGCGTCGCCGCCCTGTGGAACGCCCCCGACCCGGACTGCGCCGTGACGCAATTGCTGCAAGACAAGCTGAACCTGATCGAAACACGCATGACCGAACTCGACGCGTTGCGTCAAGAGCTGAAACAACGGCTCGGGCAACGTTGTCCATTAAACCCGTGACCTTTTTCTTTCAAGGATGCCCCTCATGACTTCGGCAAGAAACGCATTGATCATCGGCGCCTCCCGGGGCCTGGGCCTCGGCCTGGTGAAGACGCTGCTCAGCGATGGCTGGAACGTGACCGCCACCGTGCGCAACCCGCAGAACGCCGAGGCTTTGAAAGCACTGGGCCCGGTGCGGATCGAAAAACTCGACATGGACGACCAGCAAGCGGTCATCGCCCTGAGCCAACAGCTCAAGGGCGAGACCTTCGACCTGCTGTTCGTCAATGCCGGCGTCAAGGGCCCGGACAACCAGGGCCCGGGCGGCGCGACGCTGGCCGAAGTCGGCCAGCTGTTCTTCACCAACGCCGTGGCGCCGATCAACCTGGCCCAACGCTTCGTCGGCCAGATCCGCGACGGCAGCGGCGTGCTGGCGTTCATGAGTTCGGTGCTGGGCAGCGTGACCATGCCCGACGCGCCGGAACTGGCGCTGTACAAGGCTAGCAAGGCGGCGCTCAATTCCATGACCAACAGCTTCGTCAGCCAACTGGGCGAACAGTCATTGACGGTACTGTCGCTGCACCCGGGCTGGGTGAAAACCGACATGGGCGGCGAAGGCGCGGACCTCGATGTCGAGACCAGCACTCGCGGGTTGATCGACCAAGTGAATGCGTTCGCCGGGAAGGGCGGGCATCACTTCGTCAATTACAAAGGCGAAACAATCCCCTGGTAAGCCCGCTAATCCCCTGTGGGAGCGAGCCTGCTCGCGATAGCAGACTCATATTCAATATTTATATTGGCTGATCCACCGCATCGCGAGCAGGCTCGCTCCCACATTTGGATCTCAGCCTGATACTGGAAATGTATCCGGCAACCTGAGTAAACTCCGCACCTCGCCCTATCCAACGGGCGACCCTGGATCAGCAGACAGGGCATCACTGAGCTGGCTAACCTGAACCCACTTTCAGAGGAGCCGGCCACCATGCCTGCGACCCGTACCTGGTTAAAAAATCCCCTCGCCATTTTCACGGCCAACGACCTCGATGCCCGTGGCGGTCTCGTCCTGCAGGACGGTGTGATCGTCGAACTGCTAAGCGCCGGCCAACCACCCGCCCAGCCCTGCGACCACGTCTTCGACGCACGCGAGCATGTGATCCTGCCGGGGTTGATCAACACCCATCATCACTTCTACCAAACCCTGACCCGTGCCTGGGCGCCGGTGGTGAGCCAGCCGTTGTTCCCCTGGCTGAAAACCCTCTACCCGGTGTGGGCGCGGCTGACCCCGGAAAAACTCGCCCTGGCGAGCAAAGTGGCCTTGGCCGAGTTGCTGCTGTCGGGCTGCACCACGGCCGCCGACCACCACTACCTGTTCCCCCAGGGCCTGGAAAATGCCATAGACGTGCAAGTGCGAAGTGTCCGTGAGCTGGGCATGCGCGCGATGCTGACCCGTGGTTCGATGAGCCTGGGCGAAGCCGACGGTGGCTTGCCACCGCAACAGACCGTGCAGCAGGGCGAGGTGATTCTTGACGACAGCCAGCGCTTGATCGCCGAATACCACGAGCGCGGCGACGGCGCACAAATCCAGATTGCCTTGGCGCCCTGCTCGCCGTTTTCGGTCACGCCGCAGATCATGCGTGCCAGTGCCGAGCTGGCGGAGAAGCTCGACGTACGCTTGCACACGCACCTGGCCGAAACCCTCGATGAAGAAGCGTTCTGCCTGCAACGCTTCGGCCTGCGCACCGTGGATTACCTGGACAGCGTCGGCTGGCTCGGGCCACGCACCTGGCTGGCCCACGGCATTCACTTCAACCCTGACGAAATCGCCCGGCTCGGTGCCGCCGGCACCGGTATCTGCCATTGCCCCAGTTCGAACATGCGCCTGGCCTCGGGCATTTGCCCGACCCTGGAGCTGACCGCCGCCGGCGCACCCGTGGGCCTGGGCGTCGACGGTTCGGCGTCCAACGATGCCTCGAACATGATCCTCGAAACCCGCCAGGCGCTGTATATCCAGCGCCTGCGCTACGGCGCGCCAGCGATCACGCCAGAGCGCGTACTCGGCTGGGCGACCCGGGGCTCGGCGCAACTGCTCGGGCGCAGCGATATCGGCGAATTGGCCGTGGGCAAACAGGCCGACCTGGCGCTGTTCAAGCTCGATGAGCTGCGCTTCTCCGGCAGCCACGACCCGGTCTCGGCCCTGCTGTTGTGTGGCGCGGACCGAGCGGACCGGGTGATGATCGGTGGGCAATGGCGGGTGATCGACGGGCAGGTCGAGGGGTTGGACTTGAAGGGCTTGATTGCCGATCACAGCCAGGCGGCGCGGGAACTGATCGCCGGCGCCTGACCCAACGCCATCGCGGGCAAGCCTTGCTCCCACAGTTTTCATGAATCCCAAAGATTTGCATTGATCTGTGGGAGCAAGGCTTGCTCCCACAGTTTTTCGTGAGTCCGCAGACTTGCAGCGATCTGTGGGAGCAAGGCTTGCCCGCGATGCTTTTCTAGAGGCCCAGCAGGGACAACATGATAAACGTCGCGAACAACACAAAATGGGTCATGCCTTCGATGGCATTGGTTTCACCATCGTTGAGGTTGATCGCGCAGACGATCAGGGTGATGAAGATCATCACCGTCTGCACCGGGGTCATTGCCATCTGGAACGGCTGGCCGGTGTAAAGGGCCATGGCTTCCATCACCGGCACGGTGAGGATCACGGTGGACAACGAAGCCCCCAACGCGATGTTCACCACCGCCTGCATGCGATTGGCGAGGGCCGCGCGCAGGGCGGTGAGAATTTCCGGCGCGGCGGAGATCGCCGCCACCAGGATCGCCGTGACCACGGGTGGAGCCCCCGAACCTTCCAGCCCCAGGTCGATGGCCTTGGACATCACTTCAGCCAACGCACCGATCACCACCACGCCAAACACCAGCGCACTGATGGAAATCGTCAGGCTGATGGGTTTAGGTTCGTTTTCCACCGGTTCTTTCTTGCGGCGCTTTTCCGGGTAGCTGTAGCTGAAAAAGTAACTGTGGGGTCCGACCTGCATGCGCAGGAACAGCGTGTACAACACGATCATCGCGCCGATGGTGAAGGCCGAATAGGTTTGCCAGCTATCCCGAGGGATGAACTCCGGCACCACCATCGACACGCCCATGGCCGTGAGAATCATCACGCTGTAGGTGCGTGCCGAATCGTCGTTATAGACCTGCTCGCCATGCTTGATCCCGCCCATCAGCGCCGCCAGCCCGAGAATGCCGTTGATGTCGAGCATCACCGCCGAGTAGATCGTGTCCCGCACCAGTGTCGACGAGGCTTCGTTGTTCATCATGATCGCCAGGATCACCACTTCCACCAGCACCGCCGACAAGGTCAGGATCATGGTGCCGTAAGGGTCACCGACCTTTTCCGCCAGCAGCTCGGCGTGATGGGCCACGCGCATGGAGGCCGCGACAATGAAACCGATCAGGACCAGGCCGCCGATCAACGCCACCAACTGCCCGCTGCCCAGCAGCCAGTGCTCCAGCGGATAGGCGACACACACGGCGGCCAGCGCCAGCAACAGCAGTTTTTCTTGCTTGATCAAAGTGAGCATTGCGGGCCTGTCACTGTGAGCGGGTCATGAGTTACTGACTGTGGGGGGACGCGAACGTTTCGTCCGATTGTGACGCACCAGGGGGTGGCGAGTGGCTGGCAGGTGCACCTTTATTGTTCTCAAGGGCCGCATCGCGGGCAAGCCTTGCTCCCACAAGTATCACGGCGCACGTGTGAAGCAAGCTTGCCTCCCTTGAGGTTGGACGGCCCATCTGTTGGGGCAGGGCTGATTTCACATGGTTTGGCCTTGCATTTGTGGGAGCAAGGCTTGCCCGCGATGGCGGTATCAAGACATCGAGTATTTGTTGTCTTGTTGGTCAGCATTTTGCATTGCTGCTGCACAGCCAACCTCACAACAAAATGGAGTTCGAGTTCATGCACAACCGTCCCCTGAAGAAGTTGCTTTGCGCCGTCGTCGCAGCCGTCGGCCTGGGCGCCGGCCTCAATGCCAGTGCCGCCGACCCGCTGAAGGTCGGCTTCGTCTACATCGGCCCGATCGGCGACCACGGCTGGACCTATCAGCATGAACAAGGGCGCAAGGAACTGGCGGCGAAGTTCGGCGAACAAGTCACCACCAACTACGTGGAAAACGTGCCGGAGGGGGCCGACGCCGAGCGGGTGATCCGCAACATGGCCAAGGACAAGTACGAGCTGATCTTCACCACGTCCTTCGGCTACATGAACCCGACGCTGAAAGTCGCCAAGCAGTTTCCCAAGGTGATCTTCGAACACGCCACCGGCTACAAGCAGGACAAGAACCTCGGCACGTACCTGGCTCGCACCTATGAGGGTCGCTACGTCGGCGGTTTCCTCGCGGCCAAGATGACCAAGACCAAGAAGATCGGTTATGTCGCCTCGTTCCCGATCCCGGAAGTCATCCGCGACATCAACGCCATCCAACTGGCCTTGAACAAATACAACCCTGGCACCGAGATCAAAGTGGTATGGGTCAACTCCTGGTTCGACCCGGGCAAGGAAGCCGACGCCGCCAATGCGCTGATCGACCAGGGCGTGGATGTGGTGTTCCAGCACACCGACAGCCCGGCGCCGATCCAGGCCGCCGAACGCCGCGGCGTCTATGCGGTGGGCTACGCTTCGGACATGGCCCATTTCGGGCCCAAGGCGGTGCTGACCTCCATCGTCAACGACTGGGGCCCGCATTACATCCAGGCGACCCAAAGCGTGCTCGACCATGACTGGAAATCCCAGGACTACTGGGGCGGCCTGAAGGAAGGCACGGTGAAACTGCCGATCAGCGAGCTTGTGCCGGCAGCGGTCAAGGGCGAAGCCGAGCAGATCATCGCCGACATCGAGAGCGGCGCCTTCCACCCGTTCACCGGCCCGATCAAGGACCAGGCCGGCGTCGAGAAAATCGCCGCGGGCGTGAGCGCCAGCAACGCGGAACTGGCGTCGATGAATTATTACGTTGAAGGGATGAAGGCTGAGATTCCCAAGTAATCCCAGCTTCAACACTTAACCCCTGTGGGAGCGAGCCTGCTCGCGATCGCGATTTATCTATCGACATCAATGTTGAATGTAAGTCAGCTATCGCGAGCAGGCTCGCTCCCACATTGAGTACACCTTTAAGTTCAGGAAAAGCCATGAACAGCCTTCCCATCATCGACATCAGCCCGCTCTACGGCGATGAGCCCGACGCCTGGCAAGGCGTCGCCGAGCAGATCGACCGCGCCTGCCGTCAGTGGGGCTTCTTCTACATCAAGGGCCACCCCATCAGCCCGGCGCGCATCGCCGAGGTGCAGGGCAATGCCCAACGCTTCTTCGCCCTGCCCGTTGAAGAAAAACTCAAGATCGACATCACCCAGACCCGCCACCATCGTGGCTACGGCGCCGTCGCCACGGAACAACTGGACCCGACCAAGCCCAGCGACCTGAAGGAAACCTTCGACATGGGCCTGCACCTGCCGGCCGATCACCCGGAAGTGCTGGCGGAAAAACCCCTGCGTGGCCCCAACCGCCACCCCGACCTGATGGGCTGGGAAACCTTGATGGAGCAGCATTACCGCGACATGCAGGCGCTTGCGCAAACCCTGCTGCGGGCCATGACCCTGGCCCTGGGCATCGAACGGGACTTTTTCGACACGCGCTTCAACGAACCGGTGAGCGTGCTGCGCCTGATCCATTACCCGCCCCGCGACACCGCCAGTTGCGCCGAACAGCAAGGTGCCGGCGCCCATACCGACTACGGTTGCATCACCCTGCTCTACCAGGACGCCGCCGGTGGCCTGCAAGTGCGCAACGTCAATGGCCAGTGGATCGACGCACCGCCCATCGACGGCACCTTCGTGGTCAACCTCGGCGACATGATGGCGCGCTGGAGCAACGACCGTTACCTGTCCACGCCGCATCGGGTGATCAGCCCGCTGGGAGTGGACCGCTATTCGATGCCATTCTTTGCCGAGCCGCACCCCGACACGCTGATCCAGTGCCTGCCCGGTTGCCAGGATGACGCCCACCCACCCAAGTACCCAACGACTACTTGCGCCGAATTCCTGCTGTCGCGCTTCGCCGACACCTATGCTTACCGGCGGGAGCCCCAGGCCGTGTAGTGGATCAGCCGGTCAGGTTTTACCCGACAGGGCGGCCAGCCCCCTGTAGAATGCCCGCCATCGATTCGCTGATGAGAAAAAGACCATGTACGACTGGCTGAACGCCCTGCCCAAGGCTGAACTGCACCTGCACCTGGAAGGCTCGCTGGAGCCCGAGCTGCTGTTCGCCCTGGCCGAACGCAACAAGATCGCCCTGCCGTGGAGCGACGTCGACACCCTGCGCAAGGCCTATGCCTTCAACAACCTGCAGGAATTCCTCGACCTCTATTACCAGGGCGCCGATGTGCTGCGCACCTCCCAGGATTTCTACGACCTGACCTGGGCCTACCTGTTGCGGTGCAAGGCGCAGAACGTGATCCACACCGAACCGTTCTTCGACCCACAGACCCACACCGACCGTGGCGTCCCGTTCGAAGTGGTGCTCAATGGCATCGCCGCTGCCCTCAAGGACGGTCAGCAGCAACTGGGCATCACCAGCGGGCTGATCCTGAGTTTCCTGCGTCACCTGAGCGAAGAACAAGCCGAGAAAACCCTCGACCAGGCGCTGCCGTTTCGCGACGCCTTCGTGGCCGTGGGCCTGGACAGTTCGGAGATGGGCCACCCGCCGAGCAAGTTCCAGCGCGTATTCGACCGCGCACGCAACGAAGGCTTCCTGACCGTTGCCCATGCCGGCGAAGAAGGTCCGCCCGAGTACATTTGGGAAGCCCTGGACCTGCTGAAGATCCAGCGCATCGACCATGGCGTGCGGGCCATCGAAGACGAGCGGCTGATGCAGCGGATCATCGACGAGCAGATTCCATTGACCGTGTGCCCGCTGTCCAACACCAAGCTGTGCGTGTTCGACGACATGTCGCAACACAACATCCTCGACATGCTCGAGCGCGGCGTGAAGGTGACGGTGAACTCCGATGACCCGGCGTACTTCGGCGGCTACGTCACCGAGAACTTCCACGCGCTGTATACCCACCTGGGCATGACCCAGGACCAGGCCAAGCGCCTGGCCCAGAACAGCCTGGATGCACGGTTGGTGAAACCTTAAGCCCGGTGACGTTGAGTAGGCCCTCTTCACTGAGAACACCTGTGGCGAGGGAGCTTGCTCCCGCTCGAGCGCGAAGCGGTCGCAATCGGTGAAAATGGTTTGATGATGGGGCTGCTACGCAGCCCAGCGGGAGCAAGCTCCCTCGCCACAGGGAACTCTATTGCGCTCCCCCCTCGCTCAACTCTTCCAGCGTCTTGCCCCGCGTCTCCATCCCGAACAACCAGACCACCCCCGCCGCCACGGCGAAGCACAGCGCGCCCAGGGCGAATACGCCGCCCTGGCCGGTGATAGGAAACACCAGGCCGGTCACCAAGGGGCCGAGCAGCGAACCGATACGCCCCACCGCCGAAGCAAAACCCGAGCCCGTAGCCCGGGCCGAGGTCGGGTACAACTCCGGCGTGTAGGTATAAAGCACCGCCCACATGCCGAACAGGAAGAACTGCATCAGCAACCCGGTGCCGATCAACAGGCCGACGTTGCCGCCAAACACCGCGCTCTGCCCATACAGAAACGCCATCACCCCGCCGCCCAGCAACGTGATGATGCACACTGGCTTGCGTCCCCAACGCTCCACCAGCCAGGCCGCCATCAGGAAGCCGGGAATCCCGCCCAGGGAAATCAGCACGGTGTAATACACCGACTGCGTCACCGCGAACCCCGACTGCTGCAACAACGCGCTGAGCCAGGACGTCAGGCCATAAAAACCGAGCAAGGCAAAGAACCAGACGCTCCAGATCATCGTCGTACGCTGGCGATACAGCGGCGACCAGATCTGCGCCAGGGCCGAAAAGAAATTGCCCGGAACATTCTCGACCCTCGGCAGGCGGATCGGCTCCGGCAGATCGCGACGTCCCAGCGAGGTCCGGACCTTGTCTTCGATCCGCTTGAGCACCGCGTCCGCTTCGTCACCCCGACCGGCCTGTTCCAGCCAGCGCGGCGACTCGGGAATGAAGAAGCGAATCGCCAGGACAAACACCGCCGGCACCGCCAGCACCAGGAAGATGTCGCGCCAGCCGATCACCGGCAGCAGGAAATACGACAGCACCCCCGCCGCCACGAAGCCCAGGGGCCAGAAACCATCCATCAAGGCGATGTAGCGCCCTCGGCGCTTGGCCGGGATCAGTTCCGAGAGCATGGACTGGGCAATCGGAAACTCCATGCCCATGCCGATACCCAGCAGGACGCGAAACAGCGTCAAGGTCTCGACATCCTGGGCGGTAGAGCACAGGTAACTGGCAATGCCCCACAACACGATGCTCCACTGGAACACCGGCTTGCGCCCGAACCGATCAGCCAACATGCCCGACAGCGACGCCCCCAGCACCATGCCGAAGAAGCTGGAGCTGGCGAGCAAACCGGCCTGGGCAGTGCTCAGGCCGAACTCGGCTTTGATCGAGCCCAGCAGGAACGTCATCATCGCCAGGTCCATCGAGTCGAAGAAAAACGCCAGGGCGATGATGATGAAAATCACCCGGTGATACCCACTGATGGGTAACCGCTCCAGGCGTTCCGCCGCGCTGTAATCTTGAGTGTCCATGCTGCCTCCCCAATCCGAAAATTCCCCGGACCGAGTGTGCGCGAACCTTGCAGGCGGTTATTGCTGAATACGACCTGTCGACAGCCCTGAACGACGCGCCTGGCAGTTCCCTAGAACGCCATCTCCACAGCATCCTGCCGGACGAACCGGTGGATTTCCTGCTGGCCGAGCGTCGTCACCTGCAAAGCCCGCGAATCGTTGGGCAAGGTCAGCCAACCCGACTGCATGAACAGTTGCAGCAACGCCGCCCCCAGCGCGCCACCCAGATGCGGACGACGCTCGCTCCAGTCCGGGCAGGGGCAAGCGATACGGGCGTTGCGATGAGCCAGGGCCTGGATGAACAAGCCCCGCTCGGCCAGTTGACTGGCCCCCTTGTGCGTGACGATCACTCGTTGTTCGAACTGCTCGATCCATCCGGCGTCCAGCAGGCGCTGGTAGAGGTCGGCCGCCAGGGTTCCCCCCAGGTGGTCGTCGCACAGCCTGGCCCGCATCAACGAAGCGGGGGCCGACGGGGCCTTGGTCGGCATCACCCGGCGCCTGAAGACCTCCGGAATCTGCCGTGGCGTACTGACCAGGGTCGCGCTGGCCAGCGCTTCGACGGCGGCGCCGATTTCAGGCGCGGCCAGTCGGAAGAACCGCTTGCGGCCCCGGGCTTCGACTTTCAACAGACCTCCCGCGGACAAGCGCCCCAGGTGCGCATTGGCCGAGGACGGCGACAATCCGGCGAGCAACGCCAGCTCCTCGGCCTGGCGGGCCGTGCCGTCCATCAAGGCCCACATCATTGCGCTGCGCTTGGGGTCAGCCAGCAGCGTGGCGATCTGGCTGATGCAAGGTGCATGTTCCATGTATTCACTCCCTGTTGAATCATTCGTCTACTGCTCTGGCGCAGGCGGTCGCTAGTATAAGCGCGGTGACCGCGCTTTCCTGTCCTCCGGAAACCTTTGGAGGCGATTGTTCATGAGGGAAAATTCTCTATTTGCGTGCGACTAATGGCCCGCCCCCGCCAGGAGTGGAAATCGAGCCGTCAACTCA
Source organism: Pseudomonas sp. OA65 (assembly GCF_017498305.1). Taxonomy (NCBI): domain Bacteria; kingdom Pseudomonadati; phylum Pseudomonadota; class Gammaproteobacteria; order Pseudomonadales; family Pseudomonadaceae; genus Pseudomonas; species Pseudomonas sp. OA65. The sequence continues at coordinate 30,841 of NZ_JAGDEZ010000042.1, read as the reverse complement.
CCGCAGCGGTCCCGCAGCATGTCCCGCAAAAGGTTGATGGGCTTGCTCAATTGCGCCCGGTGGGCACACAGCAGATTGAGGGGCGCGCGCTCGCATTGCAGGTGCGGCAAGAGGATTTTCAAGCGCCCGGCCAGTACATCGGTGGACACATCCAGCCACGATTTATAGGCAATCCCGGCCCCCGCCACCGCCCAGCGGCGCACCACATCAGCGTCATCACTGAAGCGATCGCCGCCGACGGTGAGGCTCACCTCCCGTTTGCCGTCATGAAAGACCCATCGGTCATGGATCCGGCTGCCCAGCATGTACAACAGGCAGTTGTGCTGGGCCAGTTGTTCCAGTTGATGGGGTTCACCCTGGCGCGCCAGATAGTCTGGCGACGCACACAGCACCCGGCGGTTATCCGGGGCGACGGGCAAGGCCACCAGGCTTGAATCTTCCGGCTCGCCATAACGCAGGGCGATGTCCACCGGCTGCTTGAACAGGTCGGCCATGCGATCTCCCAGCAGCAGCCGCACCGTCAGCCCGGGGTGCTCGCGCTGGAACTCATCCAGCCAGGGCAACAGCAGGTTGCGCCCCAGGTCTGATGGCGCGGACAACTGCAACACCCCGCTGACCTGGTCCTGGCCGCTGGTCAATAAGCGCCGTCCTTCGTCGAGACTGCTCAACGCGGCACGGGCGTATTCGAGAAACCCCTCGCCTTCGGCCGTCAGGCGCAGGCTGCGGGTGGAACGGGCCAACAGTCGCGCACCGAGGTGCTGCTCGATCCGTTTCAACGCGGCACTGGCCACCGCCGCCGACAGGTCCATGACCCTGGCTGCCGCCGAGAGACTGCCCAGGTCCGCCGCCCGGACAAACAATTGCAAGTCATCGAAGCGAAGCATGACGACTCCATTATCAAAATATTATTGAAAGAGCCTGTTGTTTTAGCCGGTTTTATCTCGGTGATAAATAGCTAAACATGGCCTTCCTCGAAACTCACCTCACGGAGCCGCTTCATGAAAGCCATCGCCTACTACCATTCGTTGCCCATCACCGACCCGCAATCGCTCCAGGACATCGAGCTGCCGGAACCGGTCGCAGGCCCCCGGGACCTGTTGGTGGAGGTCAAGGCCATTTCGGTCAATCCGGTGGACACCAAGGTCCGCCAGAACGTCCAGCCCGAAGGTGGCGCCGCCAAGGTGCTGGGCTGGGACGTGGCCGGCGTGGTCAAGGCAGTCGGCAGCGAGGTCACGCTGTTCAAGGCCGGGGACAAGGTGTTCTACGCCGGTTCCATCGCCCGGGCCGGAGGCAACAGCGAGTTGCATGTGGTGGACGAACGCATCGTCGGCCACATGCCCAAGACCCTCGGTTTCGCCGACGCTGCGGCGCTGCCGCTGACGGCTATCACCGCGTGGGAATTATTGTTCGAGCGCCTGCGCATCCAGGAAGGCCAGGACGATCAGGGCCAGAGCCTGTTGATCGTCGGCGCGGCGGGAGGCGTGGGTTCGATCCTGACGCAACTGGCCCACCAACTCACCGGGTTGAAGGTGATTGGCACCGCGTCCCGTGCGCAAACCCAGGAATGGGTGCGCAGCCTGGGTGCCGACCTGGTGATCGACCACAGCCGCCCCTTGAGCGAAGTGTTGAAAGAAGCGGGACAGCCCCAGGTGACTCATGTCGCCAGCCTGACCCAGACCGACCAGCACCTGGACCAGTTGGTCGAAGCCCTCGCGCCCCAGGGCAAACTGGCGCTGATCGACGATCCCAAGGCGCTGGACGTGACCAAGCTCAAGCGCAAGAGCCTGTCGTTGCATTGGGAATTTATGTACACCCGCTCGCTGTTCGAAACGGCCGATATGCTTGAACAGCACAAGCTGCTCAACCGCGTGGCCGCCCTGATCGACGCCGGCACGCTGAAGACCACCGTGGGCGAGCATTTCGGCACCATCAACGCCGAAAACCTGCGTCGGGCCCATGCCTTGCTGGAAAGCGGCCAGGCCAAGGGCAAGATTGTGCTCGAGGGCTTCTGACCGAACACGGCAGTCGCCCCGCTAACAATCCTTGTGGCGAGGGAGCTTGCTCCCGCTGGGTTGCGAAGCAGCCCCAATGTGGGTGCTGCGCACCCAAGCGGGAGCAAGCTCCCTCGCCACAGGTGTTGCATCAATGTGGGAGTGCACCGTCAGTCCGAGAGTTGACCGTTGTCACAATTGCGATCGTATTCGGGTCTACACTCGAGGCCTTTGCAACGCAATCTTTTCGTGAGGAGGTCAGCAATGAAGATCCTGATAAAAGAAGTGGCAAAATCCCAATGGCAAGTGCGTCTTGACCAGCACGTCGTCACCTTCCGTACCGAGGCTGAAGCCCAGGCTTTTGCCACGACCTTGCAAGCGCGCATCCATGCGCCCCATCGCTTCCCCGAACAACAGCAGCGCGCAGCCGGCTGAGTCAGCCCTCGCGACTGGCCTGGACCAGGGCCCGGGCATTTTGCAGACGACGGGTGAGCATGGCGGCACCCACCACCAACAGCCCGCAAAGACTGATAACCAAGGCCATCGGCACAGCGGTGCCGTCATGCAACGCGGCGACCAGCGCGGCGGCTCCCGCCGCAACGGAAAACTGCAGGCAGCCGAGCATGGCCGAGGCACTCCCGGCCCGCGCGCCCTGCCCGTTCATGGCGCAGGCCGAGGCATTGGGAATGATGCACCCCAGGCTGGCGATGCAGATAAACAGCGGGACCAGCAGCGGCCACAACTGCGCAGGCTGCAGGGAACTGACCGCCAGCAGGCTCAACCCGGCGGCCAAGTAGATCCATACCGCGCGGGCCAGCAGGAACGCCGGGCCGCGCTTGGACAGCAATCGGGCATTGACCTGGGCAACCAGGATGAAACCCGCCGCGTTGGTGCCGAACAGCCAACCAAAATGTTCGGCGGGCACGCCATAAAGCTTGATGAAAACGAAAGGCGAGCCGGCGATGTAGGCAAACATCCCGGCAATCGCGATCCCTCCCGTCAACGCATGGCCGAGAAAGACCGAATCGGTCAATAACCGGCCGTACTGGCGTAGCGCGCCCGACAAAGGGGGGCGTGGAACATGGTCCGGCAAGCTTTCCGGCAACCACAAGGCCACGGCCGTTGCCGCCAACGCGCTGAACAGGGTCAACGCGATGAAGATCGACTGCCAGCCGTGCAGGTTCACCAGCAACCCGCCCAGCATCGGCGCGAGAATCGGCGCCAGGCCCATCACCAGCATCAGTTGTGAAAACACCTTCGCCGAGCCCACCGCGTCGCATTTGTCACTGACAACCGCTCGGGAAATCACCATCCCGGCGCAACCGCCCAAGGCCTGGACGAAGCGGGCGCCGATCAGCCATTCGAGGCTCGGTGCATAGGCGCAGGCCAAGGATGCCAGGGTGAACAAACCGACGCCGGTCAGCAGCGGAATGCGCCGTCCGAAGCGGTCCGCCACCGGTCCATAGGCCAGTTGCCCGATGGACAAGCCGAGGAAATAGGCCGCCAGGGTCAGTTGGATGTGTTTTTCGTCAGTGCCGAAGGCCGTGGCCATCGCCGGAAAGGCGGGCAGGTAGAAGTCGATCGCCAAGGGACCGAAAGCGCTCAAGGCGCCAAGAATCAGAATCGTGCGGAGGTTCATCGGGCGTCCAGTTCAGGCGTCGTTCGACAGCCCGACAGTCTAGCCGTGCCGGGCGCTCTTGAACATTCCGATAGGTCGCTAACGATTAAAAAAACTCAAGCGGCACTGACCCCATAGCCCTCTTCATTGATGGCCGCGATCACGGCATCGGCCGGCAACGAACTCTGGACCTGGACGGTCTTGGCGCTCAGGTCGACGCGCACCTCAGCCGCTGGATCCTTGGCCTGGACCGCCTGGGTGATGGCCTTGACGCAGTGACCGCAGGACATGCCCTCGACATTAAAAGTTTGCATGGGGTGACTCCTTGGGATTGAGGTTGGCGCCAGTTTCAAGCTTGCCATCATGGCAAGGTCAAGTTCTGACAAAAACTGCCGGGCTGGCAATCGGCATCGCCCTCAGCCAAGCTGCACACATCAAGGATTTCACACCGGAGGTTCAGCCATGCGCTGGTCAGCGTTCAGCCTGTTTTGCATGCTCGGTCTTTCAGCGGTGGCCCCCCAGGCCTCGGCCGCTGGCGAAGACTATGGCGTGTTGATCATTTCCCGCGAGCGCCTGGAAGTGTCGACCAATTGCGAAATCGGCATCTACATCCAGGATCAACTCTCGGCCCGGCTGTTCCAGGAGCAAAGCACCTCGTTCAACCTGCCGCCAGGTCAAGTCTCCTTGCGCCTGAAGTTGCTGCCGGGGCAGGCGCCGGGTTGTAATCCGGGCATGCTCGCACCGGGCTCGCAGGACATTACCCTCAAGGCCGGTGACATCCTGAAGTTCCGCATCGCAATGAATGAACAAGGCATGTACCTCAAGCAGGCTGGGCTCGGTTACTGACACCCCCATCTTGTGATTGCCAACCCCTGTGGGAGCGAGCTTTGTGGGAGCAAAGCTTGCTCCCACAGAGCCAACTCCCCAGATCAGGGATCGGCAACGCTGTTTTGGATTGGCGCTTGACCTTGCCAACATGGCAAGGTTGATCCTGTAGTCATTCACTACAGGGAGCCTGACCGATGTCCGAATCCACCACGTTCGATCTACCCATTGCCGGGATGACCTGTGCCAGTTGCGCCGGGCGGGTCGAGCGGGCCTTGAGCAAAGTCGCCGGTGCCAGTGCCGTCAGCGTCAACCTGGCGACGGAACTGGCGCGTGTCCAGGCCCCTGAAGGCAGTTTGCCGGCCTTGAAGCAGGCCGTCGAACAGGCGGGCTATAGCGTTCCCGTGCAAACCCTGGAGTTGAACATCGAAGGGATGACCTGCGCCTCCTGTGTCGGTCGGGTCGAACGCGCCCTGGGCAAAGTCGATGGCGTGAACAACGTCAGCGTCAACCTGGCCAACGAGCGGGCCCACCTCGAACTGCTCGGCCAGGTGGATGCGCAAACCTTGATCGATGCGGTCAAGCGCGCCGGCTATGACGCCACGGTCTGGCAGGCCGAGCGGGCCGCCGACACCCAGAACAACCGCCTGAACCGTGAGCGCCTGGCACTGGTACTGGCGATCCTGCTGTCCGTGCCGCTGGTACTGCCCATGCTGCTGCAGCCGTTCGGCGTGCATTGGATGCTTCCGGCCTGGGTACAGTTCGCCCTGGCGACGCCAGTGCAATTCATCTTCGGTGCGCGGTTCTACGTCGCCGCCTTCAAGGCCGTGCGAGCCGGTGCCGGGAACATGGACCTGCTGGTCGCCCTGGGTACCAGCGCCGGCTATGGCTTGAGCTTGTATGAATGGGCGATCGCCCCTCCCGGCGGCATGCCGCACCTGTATTTCGAAGCCTCGGCCGTGGTGATTGCCCTGGTGCTGCTCGGCAAATACCTGGAAAGCCGCGCCAAGCGCCAGACCGCCAGCGCCATCCGCGCCCTCCAAGCCTTGCGTCCGGAGCGGGCGATCCAGGTGATCGATGGCCGGGAGCGGGAGGTTGCCATCAGTGCCCTGCGCTTGAATGACCGGGTGCTGGTCAAGCCTGGGGAACGCTTCCCGGTGGACGGTGAAGTGCTGGAAGGCCAGAGCCATGCCGACGAAGCGCTGATCAGCGGCGAAAGCCTGCCGGTGCCCAAGCAGCCCGGCGACAAAGTCACGGGCGGCGCCATCAACGGCGAAGGCCGGTTACTGGTGCGCACGCAAGCCTTGGGCGCCGAAACCGTTCTGGCGCGGATCATCCGTCTGGTGGAAGACGCCCAGGCCGCGAAGGCGCCGATCCAGAAACTGGTGGATAAAGTCAGCCAGGTCTTCGTCCCGGTGGTGCTGGTGCTGGCCCTGGCGACATTGATCGGCTGGTGGCTGTACGGAGCCCCACTGGAAACCGCACTGATCAACGCCGTTGCGGTGCTGGTGATCGCCTGCCCCTGCGCCCTGGGCCTGGCGACGCCTACAGCGATCATGGCCGGCACCGGTGTGGCCGCACGCCACGGGATTCTGATCAAGGATGCCGAGGCCTTGGAGCGCGCCCACGAAGTCACGACAGTGGTGTTCGACAAAACCGGCACCCTGACCTCCGGCGCGCCGCGCATCGCCCACTTGACCGCCCTCGACGGTGATGAAGACGCGCTATTGAAAATGGCCGGGGCGCTGCAACGCGGCAGCGAACATCCTCTGGCCAAAGCGGTGCTGGACGCCTGTGCCGAGCGTGGCCTGGACGTGTCGGATGTCAGCGACAGCCAGTCCCTGGCCGGACGTGGTATCGCCGGCAGCCTCAATGGGCGCCGCCTGGCCTTGGGCAATCGTCGTCTGCTCGAAGAACTGGGCCTGAACCCCGGCTCGTTGGCCGATTCCGCACAGGCTTGGGAAACCGAAGGCCGCACGTTGTCCTGGCTGATCGAACAAGGCACGACGCCTCGGGTGCTGGGCCTGTTCGCCTTCGGTGACACCCTCAAGCCCGGTGCCCTCGCCGCCGTGGAAGCGTTGAATGAACAACACATCGCCAGCCACTTGCTCACTGGCGACAACCAGGGCAGCGCCCGGGTGGTGGGCCAGGCGTTGGGTATCACTGATGTCCATGCCGAAGTGTTGCCTGCGGATAAATCCGCCATCGTTCAGCAGTTGAAACGCCATTCGGTGGTGGCGATGGTAGGCGACGGCATCAACGACGCCCCGGCCCTGGCCGCCGCGGACATCGGCATTGCCATGGGCGGCGGCACCGACGTGGCGATGCATGCCGCGGGCATCACCCTCATGCGCGGCGATCCGCGACTGGTACCGGCGGCGCTGGACATCAGCCGCAAGACCTACGCCAAGATCCGCCAAAACCTGTTCTGGGCGTTTATCTATAACCTGATCGGCATCCCCCTGGCGGCGTTCGGTTTTCTCAACCCGGTGCTGGCCGGCGCGGCCATGGCGCTGTCGAGCGTCAGCGTGGTGAGCAATGCGTTATTGTTGAAATTCTGGACACCCAAGCAGTTGGAGGACAAGCGATGAACATCGGCCAAGCGGCCCGCCAGAGCGGCCTGAGCGCGAAGATGATCCGTTATTACGAATCCATCGGCCTGCTCAAGGCTGCCCATCGTACCGACAGCGGTTACCGGATCTACAGCACCGATGACCTGCACACCCTGGCGTTCATCAAGCGCTCCCGCGACTTGGGGTTTTCCTTGGAAGAGGTCGGCAAACTGCTGACCCTCTGGCAAGACCGCCAACGCGCCAGCGCCGACGTCAAGGCCCTGGCCCGGCAACACATCGATGAACTGAACCAGAAAATCCGCGAGTTGGCCGAACTGCGCGACACCCTGCAAGACCTGGTAGAACATTGCCACGGCGACCACCGCCCGGATTGCCCGATCCTCAAGGAACTGGCGTCGGGGTGCTGCAAAAGCTGATGCCACCGCCAACCCCCTGTGGGGGACATCAGATTCGAGCTCCAACACAAAACCTCTGTGGGAGCGGGCTTGCTCGCGAAGGCGGCGGCACATTCAACATTGATCCAAGCTGACCCACCGCTTTCGCGAGCAAGCCCGCTCCCACAAGGAGGGTTGCGCCACAGGGGATGGGCGGAGGGGCTGTTTTAGGGCCACAAAAAACCCGGCCATTGGCCGGGTTTCTGTTCAACCGATCATTGCATCCATGGCGGCGGCGGTTCCTCGGTCTTGCCGGGTGGTGCATCGTCGGCGGCGCGGACTGCCTGGCGGCGTTCTTCATCCAGGCGGGCGGCCTCGATTTCACGCATGATCCCACCCACATCCGCCAACTCTTCCGGCTCGTCGAATTCGCCGGTCAGCACGCTGGCCGGGTGCAGGGTGCCGGCTTCGTACAGCGCCCACATTTCCTTCGCGTACTTGGTGCGCTTGAGCTCCGGGGCGAACCGGCCGAAGTAGGACGCCATGTTGCCCACGTCCCGCTCCAACATGCTGAAGGCATGGTTGTTACCGGCGGCATCCACGGCTTGCGGCAAGTCGATGATCACCGGCCCCGTAGGCGTGAGCAGGACGTTGAACTCCGACAGGTCGCCGTGCACCAGGCCGGTACACAGCATCAGCACGATCTGGGAAATCAGATAGGCGTGATATTCACGGGCCTGGTCCGGCTCCAGCACCACATCGTTCAGGCGCGGCGCGGCATCGCCGTACTCGTCGGCCACCAGCTCCATCAACAGCACGCCTTCGAGGAAGTCGTACGGCTTCGGCACGCGCACACCCGCGCTCGCCAGGCGGAACAGGGCCGCCACTTCGGCATTTTGCCAGGCGTCCTCGGTTTCCTTGCGCCCGAACTTCGAGCCCTTGGCCATGGCCCGGGCCTGACGGCTGTTGCGCACCTTGCGGCCTTCCTGATATTCGGCCGCCTGACGAAAACTTCGCTTGTTCGCCTCCTTGTAGACCTTCGCGCAACGTAGCTCGTTGCCGCAGCGCACCACATAAACAGCTGCTTCTTTACCACTCATGAGTGGGCGCAGCACCTCGTCGACCAGACCGTCCTCGATCAGGGGTTCAATGCGTTTTGGAGTCTTCATCAGCTTTTATTGTGGGTCCTTTATTACCAAACACGCGAATGACAGTCGTTATACGGCAATCCTTGCTCCACGGGGAGGGGTTGCCGACCTATGAACCGGTGATGCACACAATGTGCCGGATTAATTGACCGCGCCAAATCATAGCCGAGACCGGACCTGGCGTTGGCAAATGAATGCCCAGGTATTTGCGACAAGAGCTGACAGGCGCGCCTACCACCGTCGTAGGCCAGTGCGGCGACTCAATGCTTGAACAACTCCCCCGGGGTAAACCCGAACATCCCCTTGAACGCGGCAATGAACGCGGACGTTGAATCATAGCCACAGGACAACGCGGCGCTGGTGACGCTGTCGCCTTTCTCCAACGAGCCCAGGGACGACAACAACCGCATGCGCTGGCGCCAGGCCCGAAAGCTCAGGCCGGTCTCGCGCTGGAACAGGCGCATCAGGGTTTTTTCCGAGGTGCCCAGACGTTCGGACCAGGCTTGCAGGGTGACGTTCTGTTCGGGCTGCTCGATCAATTCGTTGCACAGCGCCAGCAAGCGGACATGTCGCGGCAGCGGTAGGGAAAATCCCACCTCCGGCAGCGTCGCCAACTGATCCAGCAGCACCTGCACCAGCCGTTCTTCCTGGGTATCACCTTGGGGATAATCGACCGGTAGCAGACAGAACACCTTGATCAGTTCACGGGCCAGTGGCGTGACCTCCAGCACCCGACAGCGCTCGTCGGCCCACGGGCAAGCGTGGCGATGGACATACAGGCTACGCATTTCCGCCCGAGTGGAGGTCACCACCTGATGCTCCAGATCCGCCGGAATCCAGATGCCCCGTTGTGGCGGGGCAAAAAAACTGCCGGCTGCGGTGTGGACGCCAAGAACGCCGCTGATGGCGTAGGAAAACTGCACCCAGTCATGACGATGGGCTTGCGTCCACGAGCCGGCGCTCAAGCTTTCCACACGGGCGTACAGCGGCCTCGGCAATTGCGCCAAGTCGGGGATATGGCGTTCCAGCTGCTGATGTCCGTTAGGCGGCATTGATTGGCCTTATGTCGCAAGACGACTGATAGGGACGACGTTAGGCTAAGTCGACTTTTCCTACAACTTGCGGTGCCCTATGCATATCGTCAGACACCTCAAACGCCTTGCGACCGACTGGTTCCTGTGCGGCATGTTGCTCGCCACGCTGCTGGCGTACTTCTTCCCGACCTTTGGTGCCACGGGCGGCGCCATGCATGCCGAATGGGTGGTCAATATCGGCATCTTCGTGGTGTTCTTCCTGCACGGGGTCAACCTGTCCGGCGAGCAGATCCGCCACGGCCTGAAGAACTACCGGCTGCATGTGATGGTGCAAGGTTTCACCTTTGGCGTGTTCCCATTGATCTGGCTACTCAGCAACTGGCTGCTGGGCAGCCATGTGCCGTCGCTGCTGATGCTGGGGTTCTTCTACCTCTGCGCCCTGCCCTCGACGATCTCTTCCTCGGTGGCCCTGACCGGCAGTGCGAAAGGTAACGTGCCAGCGGCGATTCTCAACGCGAGCCTGTCCAGCGTATTGGGCGTTTTCCTGACACCGTTGCTGGTCAGTTTCGTCGTCGGCAGCGGCGCCGATGGCATCGACCTCGGTTCAACCTTGCTCGACCTGTGCCTGATGTTGTTGCTGCCGCTGGTGCTGGGGCAGTTCCTGCGGCGTTGGCTGGCCGGCTTTTTCGGTCGGTATAAACGCTACACCAGCATCATCGACAAGTTGGTGATCTTGCTGCTGGTCTATGCCGCGTTTTGTAATTCGATGGTGTCCGGCATCTGGCAACAACAAGGCAACGGCGTGTTGCTCAGCGCAGCGGCGGGCAGTGCCGTGCTGCTGGCAATCATCCTGTGGACGACCACCCGCACCGCTCGTGCCCTCAAATTCAACAGCGCCGATGAAGTCGCCGCAGTGTTCTGCGCCAGCAAGAAATCCCTCGCCGCCGGGGTGCCGATGGCCGCATTGATTTTTGGCAACCATCCCGGCCTGGGGCTGATTCTGCTGCCGATCATGATTTATCACCCACTGCAGTTGATCGTCTGCTCGATCCTGGCCGAGCGCTACGCCAGCCAGCACAAGGCACTGGCATCCGGCCAGGACGGCGCCCTGCTCAACGCTCGATGATCGCCGTCACGCCCTGGCCGGCGGCGGCGCAGATCGAAATCAACCCGCGCCCCCGCCCGGCGGCATCCAGCAGCTTGGCGAGGTTGGCGACAATGCGCCCGCCCGTGGCTGCAAACGGATGCCCGGCGGCCAGGGAACTGCCCTTCACGTTCAGCCGGCTGCGGTCGATGGACCCCAGCGGCGCGTCGAGGCCCAGGCGGGTGTTGCAGTAGTCCGGGTCTTCCCAGGCTTTGAGCGTGCACAACACTTGGGCGGCGAACGCTTCGTGGATTTCGTAGTAATCGAAGTCCTGCAACGTCAGGCCATTACGGGCGAGCAATCGCGGCACGGCGTAGACCGGGGCCATCAGCAGCCCTTCGGCGCCATTGACGAAATCCACCGCCGCCGTTTCACCGTCACGCAGGTACGCCAGGATCGGCAGGCCCCGGGCCTTGGCCCATTCTTCGCTGCCCAGCAGCACCAACGAGGCACCGTCGGTGAGTGGCGTGGAGTTGCCGGCGGTCATCGTGCCCTTGGCGCTTTTTTCAAAGGCCGGCTTGAGGGCGGCGAGTTTTTCCAGGGTCAGGTCCGGGCGCAGGTTGTTGTCCCGGGTCAGGCCGAGGAACGGCGTCATCAAGTCGTTCTGCCAACCTTCGGCGTAGGACGCGGCCATTTTCTGATGGCTCTCCAGGGCCAACTGGTCCTGGGCCTCCCGGGGGATCTGCCAGGTCTGGGCCATCAATTCACAGTGCTCGCCCATGCTCAGGCCAGTGCGCGGTTCGTTGATGCGCGGCAGATCCGGTATCAGGTGTTGGGGACGCAATTGCAGGAAGGTCTTGATTTTATCGGCGGTGGTCTTGGCGCGATTGGCTTGCAGCAGAATTCTGCGCAACCCCTCATTGACGGCGATCGGCGCGTCCGACGTGGTGTCGACGCCGCCGGCAATGCCGCTGTCGATCTGGCCCAGGGCGATCTTGTTGGCCACCAGCAGCACCGTCTCCAGCCCCGTGCCACAGGCCTGTTGTACGTCATAGGCCGGCGTCATCGGTGACAACCGCGAACCGAGCACGCATTCGCGGGTCAGGTTCATATCCCGGGAGTGCTTGAGCACCGCACCGGCCGCCACTTCGCCGATGTGCAAGCCATGCAGGTTGTAGCGCTCGATCAGCCCCTCGAGGGCAGCCGTCAGCATCGCCTTGTTGCTGGCGGTGGCATAGAGCCCGTTGGAGCGGGCGAAAGGAATGCGGTTACCACCGATGATCGCGACGCGGCGTAGCTGTGTCATGAAAGAACTCCCTGTGTACCCTGTGAAGACTCAACCAAACCCTGTGGGAGCAAAGCTTGCTCGCGATGAACGATGACGCGACCTACCTGAAAAACGCGGTGTCTGCATCGCGAGCAAGCTTTGCTCCCACAGGGATTCGGTGCCCTGGAAACAGCGCTCCAGCACAAGCTTAGGCTTTATCTCGCCGATCGAACGACTGATTGCCAATCATGGTCCACACTTGGAACCTCATCAGCCGGAGTGTGTTCCATGTCTGACCGTTATATCGACTTCGCCAATTCGCCCATTGGCCGGCGCATGGTCGGGTCCCTCGGCCTGCCCTCGCCGGTACGCCTGGAACGCTGGCAGGCCGGGCGGCTGCGGCCGATCGAAGGCGCACTGCTGTTGGGCGGTGGACCGTTGACCGAACAGATCGGCACATTTGCCAAACGCCTGACCGACAGCATTTTCATCTACGGCGGCGAACCGACGCTGGCCACGGAATGGATCCCCGGCCACGGCCCGAAAATCAAGGCGGTGGTGTACGACGCCAGCCATTTGGTGCAGGCCGACCAGCTCAAACAGTTGCGGGAATTTTTCCAGCCGCTGATGAAAAACCTCGACCACAGCGCCCATGTCGTCATCCTCGGGCGTGCGCCGGAAAGTCTTGGCGATCCGTTCGCCGCCAGTGCCCAGCGGGCGTTGGAGGGTTTCAGCCGGTCCCTGGCCAAAGAGCTGCGCCACGGCGGGACGCTGCAACTGTTGTACGTCGGCGACGGTGCCGAAACCCAGTTGGAGGGTGCGCTGCGGTTCTTCCTGTCGCCCAAAAGCGCCTTCATTTCCGGACAGGTCATTCGTCTTAACGCCTGCTACACCCAAGTCCAGGACTGGACCCGGCCGCTCACTGGGCTCAAGGCGCTGGTCACTGGCGCAGCCCGCGGGATCGGCGCCGCCATCGCCGAAACCCTGGCCCGCGATGGCGCTGACGTGATCCTGCTGGACGTCCCCCAGGCCAAGACCGATCTCGACGCCCTGGCGGCACGCTTGAGCGGGCGCAGCGTCACGTTGGATATCTGCGCCGAAGATGCCGCCACCCAGTTGATCGAGCACTTGCCCGACGGCGTCGACATCGTGGTGCACAACGCCGGCATCACCCGGGACAAGACCCTTGCCAACATGACCCCGGAATTCTGGGACGCCGTGCTGGCCGTCAACCTCAACGCCCCGCAAGTGCTGACCAAGGCCCTGCTGGACAGCGGCACCCTGCGCGACAATGGCCGGGTGGTTCTGCTGGCGTCCATCAGCGGCATGGCCGGCAACCGTGGGCAGACCAACTATGCGGCCAGCAAGGCCGGGCTGATCGGCCTAGCCCAGGCCTGGGCGCCGTTGCTGCAATCACGCGGCATCAGCATCAACGCCGTGGCGCCGGGTTTCATTGAAACCCGCATGACCGCCGAGATCCCCTTCGCCTTACGCGAGGCCGGGCGGCGCATGAGCTCCCTTGGCCAGGGCGGATTGCCCCAGGACGTCGCCGAGGCCGTGGCCTGGCTCGCGCAGCCCGGGACCGGCGCCGTGACCGGACAGGCCTTGCGGGTGTGCGGGCAAAGCCTTTTGGGAGCGTGACCATGACGATCCAATGGCATGACGTCAGCAGCCCGCCCTCCATATCCGGGCTTTATTCGAAAGCGGCAACGCGGCGCAAGGTCACCGGAACGACCTTGCCCGAGGAAGGCTTGCGCCAGGTGCTCCAGGTCGACCCGCAACGGCTGGCGGCGTATCGCAAGGTCTGCGGTTTCGTCGATAACGGACTGCTGCCGCCAACGTACCCCCACGTCTTGGCGTTCGCCCTGCAAATGCAATTGCTCACGGCTCGGGACTTTCCCTTTCCGTTGTTGGGGTTGATCCACTTGAGCAACCGCATTCGTGTGTTGCGGCCCATGGGTGGGGTCGGCCAGGTGCGGACCAGCGTCCATGTCGAGAACCTGCAAGCCCACGCCAAGGGCGCGGTCTTCGACCTGGTGACCCGCCTCGATGATCAATTGGGGCCGCTGTGGGAGGCCCGGAGCCAGATGCTGTGCAAAGGCGTCCAGCTCGACGGGGCACTGGTGGAGGACTCACCGCAGGCCAGCCTGCCCTTGATTGAAGTCGCGCGTTGGGCCGCACCGGCTGATATCGGTCGACAGTACGCCAAGGTCTCCGGCGACTACAACCCGATCCACCTGAGCGGCCTCAGCGCCCGGCTATTTGGCTTCCCCACCGCCATCGCCCATGGTCTGTGGAACAAGGCCAGGACCCTGGCGGCGCTGGAGGACCATCTGCCCGAGGCCAATATCGAGATCGATGTCACCTTCCAGAAACCGGTGCGCCTGCCCAGCGAGGTGACCCTGTTGGCCAGCGCGGCGGGCTCCAGTGGGCAACTGCAACTGGTGGGCGCCGGGGCGTTGGAGCATATGGTCGGAGAATGGCGGCCGGCGGCCTGAGCAAGTCGATGGTGTTCACCGTAAATCCCTGTGGGAGCGGGCTTGCTCGCGAAAGCGGTGGGTCAGCTTGCATCCAAGTTGGATGTGCCGCCGTCATCGCGAGCAGGCTCCCACAGTTGTTCCGGGGGTGTTCACGGGGCATGTATTCACCTCAAATCCCTGTGGGAGCGAGCCTGCTCGCGAAAGCGGTGGGTCAGCTTGCATCCAAGTTGGATGTGCCGCCGTCATCGCGAGCAGGCTCGCTCCCACAGTTGTTCCGGGGGTGTTCACGGGGCATGTATTCACCTCAAATCCCTGTGGGAGCGGGCTTGCTCGCGAAAGCGGTGGGTCAGCTTGCATCAATGTTGACTGTGCAACCGTCTTCGCGAGCAAGCCCGCTCCCACAGTTGTTCCGGGGGTGTTCACGGGGCATGTATTCACCTCAAATCCCTGTGGGAGCGAGCCTGCTCGCGAAAGCGGTGGGTCAGCTTGCATCCAAGTCGGATGTGCCGCCGTCTTCGCGAGCAAGCCCGCTCCCACAGTTGTTCCGGGGGTGTTCACGGGGCATGTATTCACCTCAAATCCCTGTGGGAGCGAGCCTGCTCGCGAAAGCGGTGGGTCAGCTTGCGTCCAAGTTGGATGTGCCGCCGTCTTCGCGAGCAAGCCCGCTCCCACAGTTGTTCCGGGGGTGTTCACGGGGCATGTATTCACCTCAAATCCCTGTGGGAGCGAGCCTGCTCGCGAAAGCGGTGGGTCAGCTTGCATCAATGTTGACTGTGCAACCGTCTTCGCGAGCAAGCCCGCTCCCACAGTTGTTCCGGGGGTGTTCACGGGGCATGTATTCACCTCAAATCCCTGTGGGAGCGGGCTTGCTCGCGAAAGCGGTGGGTCAGTCTGCTTCAATGTGACTGTGCTGCCGTCTTCGCGAGCAAGCCCGCTCCCACAGTTGTTCCGGGGGGTGTTCACGGGGCATGTATTCACCTCAAATCCCTGTGGGAGCGGGCTTGCTCGCGAAAGCGGTGGGTCAGCTTGCATCAATGTTGACTGTGCAACCGTCTTCGCGAGCAAGCCCGCTCCCACA
>NZ_JAGDEZ010000042.1:0-15269 GCF_017498305.1 Pseudomonas sp. OA65 | reverse complement strand
GGTGTTCACGGGGCATGTATTCACCTCAAATCCCTGTGGGAGCGGGCTTGCTCGCGAAAGCGGTGGGTCAGCTTGCATCAATGTTGACTGTGCAACCGTCTTCGCGAGCAAGCCCGCTCCCACAGTTATTCAACGCGGCGGGTAGTTGGACAGGATCCGCGCCACCGTCTCGCGCACAGCCGTGCTGCGGTCGGTCGGGTTGGGGGAGTTGCTGAGCAGTTGTTCATCACTGCCACGCCACACCAGCTTGCCGTCCTTGCCATCGAGCAGGTCGATCTGCACGGTGGCGACCTTGTAGCTGATGTTGCGGGTTTCGTTGTACATCGGCCCGCCCCAATACCCGTTCCAAGGGCCGCCCCAACCACCGCCATAGTTGGTGGTGACCTGCTGCTGGCGATCCTCGACGATCAAATAGGTCTGGACCAACACATCGCCGTGCCCGCCAGCCGCTGGACGCAAGCCGCGCTGGTCGAGTTGATCGGCCACCGCCTGGCGGATCCGCTGTTCGGTCAGGTCGCTCTTGATACGGGGGTCATCGGGACGATATTGCAGCGCCGGGTCTTTCCAGCTCCAACTGCGATATGCCGCGAAATCACGGCTGGTGTCGAAGTCATGATTGACCTGGTTAGAAGCACAGGCCCCCAGCAGCAAGGTGAAGGCCAGTAGAGCAAGACGGCGAAACATGGTTTTTCTCCGTTGCGTAATCAACTTGGCGGATACGCCGACAGGGCTTTTTCCACCGCTTCACGAATGGCATCGGTGCGCTCGGTCTGGCTGCCCCGCTGGCCAGTCTCGGCACTGGCGCTCCACACCGGCTGACCGGTGCGGGCATCGAACAGGTCCACCCGAACCACCACGACTTGTTCCTGATACGTGCGCACCATCGGCATCGGACGGTACACGCCATAACCCGGACCGTAGCGGTCGTAACGGTTGTAGCCACCGTAGTACCCCGCATCATAATCGTCCCGAACCTGACGCACGCGGGTTTCCAGGCGCAGATCGGCGCTGACGAACAGGTCGGCGGGCCGGTTGTCATGCAGCGGCCGCAGGCCTCGCTGGTCGAGGGCATTGCTCACCGCCTCGGCCACTTGGGCCGAATCCGCCCAGGCAGTGCCCGGTGGCAAACGCCCGTCACGCCAGGCCCAACTGCGATAGCGCCCATAATCACGGGGCGGCGCCGGATAGGCGCTGCGGTCGAACACCGTGGCGGCCTCGGGCGGCGCCGGCGGCAGCGGGTTGGAAGTGGCGACATAGGGATTGCTGCCCTGGCAGGCCACCAGCCCCAGGCACAGCACCAACAACCCTGAACGACCTTTCATTTCGCGCTCCGATTGCACGTTCAGATCAGAGGGGACGGCAGATCCAGTGCAGATAACGTCCCAACCCGGCAAACGCCGGATGGCGACGGTGGGCCAGTTCCATTTCCAGCAACTGCGCAAGCTCCACCCGCCCCTGGAACTCCACCGGCATGTAGTCATGGAAAACTCGCACGCCACTGTGGCTTTCGACCTGCCACAGGCCTTCAAGTTGCGCCGCCAATTCACGCGGATCAAGGGGTTGTTGGGGTGTCAGGCTCTGTTTTTCGCCGGCCATGTCGTTTCTGCGCAACTTGCGAAAATGCCCCTTGAGCAGGTTGCGATAGACCAACGCGTCACGGTTGTAGAATGCCAGGGACAACCAACCGCCCGGGACCGTGAGTTGATGCAGCACCGGCAGGATCGCGTAGGGCTCGGCCAGCCATTCCAGCACCGCGTGACACAGCACCAGGTCGTAAGGTTCGGTGAGCTGGCCGAGCAGGTCCTGCCACGGCGCCTGGATGAACGTGGCGCTCTGGCCCGCCTCGGCAAAGCGCTGGCGGGCGCCTTCGAGCATGGGCTCGGCCGGCTCGGCCAGGGTCACCTGGTGACCGCGCTCAGCCAGCCACAACGACATGTGGCCCAGGCCCGCACCGATGTCCAGCACGCGCAACGGACGTTGCGGCAAGGTTTCCAGCAGGTCGGCCTGAAGCACTGCCAGGCGGATCGCGCCCTTGGCCCCGCCGTAGATTTTCTCCGCGAAACGCGTGGCGAGCTGATCGAAATGGCGGTCGCTCATTGGCCGAACCGCCGTTCGCTATCGGCCAGCTTGCTGCGCACCACGGTGTCCATGTCCAGGCCCAACTCACTGCACAGCAGCAACAGGTACAACACAATGTCACCGACTTCCTGCCCGGCGTGGGCCAGTTTGTCCGCCGGCAATTGGCGCGACTGGTCCTCGGTCAGCCACTGGAAAATCTCCACCAGCTCGGCCATTTCCACACTGGCGGCCATGGCGAGGTTTTTCGGGCTGTGAAATTGCCGCCAATCGTTACGATCTCGAATGGCATGCAGGCGTTCGGTCAGTTCAACAAGGTTCATCGGGTTCTCCTGAATGCGCATAGCTTCAGGGGGATGACCAGGGAAGGCAAGAGTCTCGGTACGAAGCGGCGGTTTGCCCCATAATCGAACCAACTCGGCCGCCACAGCTCCTACAATCAGGAGCCAACGGCTCAGCTCGGATTCCCTCCCATCAGGATGCACATATGCAGGTAGAAAGCTTTTTCGAATGGCTCGGCCAAGCGCTCGGTTCGGTGATCCGGTTCATCGTCGACCTGCTCAGCGGTCTCTTCAACACCCTGGCCAATGCCGGCGGCAACTTTGTCGATGGGCTGTCGCGCACCCTGGGCATGGACACTTCGATCATCAGCATCATCGCCCTGATTCTCGGGCTGATGCTGCTCTACTCGGCCATCCGCGCGTTCATGCGGGCCTCGATCGTCATGGGCATCATCTGGTTGGTGCTGGGGTTGTGGTTGTTGAGCTGGATCATTCACTAAAGCCCAGAGCACTGTGTGGGAGCAAAGCTTGCTCGCGATACAGGCGCCTCGGTTCCCTGAAAGACCGCGTCATCTTCATCGCGGGCAAGCCTTGCTCCCACGGATTTTGCTTGTTCCCGCTACAATCGCGCTCCATCAAGGAGCCCGCATGCCCAACCTGATCACCGACTGGCGCGACCGCCTTACCCATCGCCGGGTCTGGGCGCTGGCTGCGCCGATGATTCTCTCGAACATTTCCGTGCCGCTGGTGGCGCTGGTGGACAGCACGGTCATCGGCCACCTGCCCCATGCCCATCAGTTGGGCGCGGTGGCGGTCGGGGCGAGTTTGTATACGGTTCTGGCATGGGCCATGGGTTTCTTGCGCATGGGCACCACCGGGTTCGCCGCCCAGGCCGCCGGGCGTGGTGACGGCGCGGCCTTGCGGCAAGTGTTGCTGCAAGGCCTGCTGTTGGCGATGGGGTTGGCGGTGCTGCTTGGAGCCGTCGGCGTGCCGTTGAGCGACGTGGCCTTGCACTTCATGCAACCGTCCGCCGAACTCAACCAGTTGACCCGCGACTTCTTCCACACCCGGCTCTTCGGCTTGCCGGCGGCGCTGGCCAGCTATGCGCTGGTGGGCTGGTTCCTTGGCGCGCAGAATGCCCGGGCGCCGTTGGCGATCCTGCTGGTGACCAACCTGGTCAACATCGTCCTGAACCTGTGGTTCGTGATCGGTCTGGACTGGGGCGTGACCGGCTCGGCCCGGGCCTCGGTGATTGCCGAATGGACCGGTGCGCTGGTTGGCCTGGCCCTGGCTCACAAGACACTGCGGGCCTGGCCCGGACAAATCGCCTGGGCAGCCCTGGGCGTGTGGCAGAACTGGCGTCCGCTGCTGGCGGTGAACCGGGACATTTTCATTCGCAGCCTGGCCCTGCAAGCGGTGTTCTTCCTGATCACGGTGCAAGGCGCGCGCCTGGGGGACGCGACCGTGGCGGCCAATGCGCTGTTGCTCAACGGCCTGCTGCTGACCGCCCATGCGCTGGACGGCCTCGCCCACGCCGTGGAAGCGCTGTGTGGCCATGCCATTGGCGCTCGCGACCGCCTCGCCCTGCGTCGTTCGCTGGTGGTGGCCGGCGGTTGGTCGCTAATTGCCAGCCTCGGCTTCGCCCTGCTGTTCCTGCTCGCCGGCCATTTGTTTATCGACATGCAAACCGATATCCCCGATGTGCGCGCCACGGCTTACGGCTATCTGCCCTACCTGGCGACCTTGCCGCTGATCGCGGTCTGGAGCTATTTGCTCGACGGCCTGTTCATCGGCGCCACCCGCGCCCGGGAAATGCGCAACGGCATGGTGTTGACGCTGTTGCTGGTGTCGCCCATCGCCTGGGTGCTGCTGGGATTGGGCAACCATGGGCTATGGATCACCTTCCTGCTGTTCATGGCCTTGCGCAGCCTGACCCTCGGTGCGTTTGCCTGGCACTTGCAGCGGCACGACCGGTGGCTCGGCGCGCCGACGCAATAACCTTCACTCCTGACGACCCTGCCAGCGCCGCCGCAGGTGATCGAGCCGCTCGCGCTGCGAACCACCCTCAGGCCCCGGCATGGGTCGGGCGTTGGGGTATTGCAGGCGCAGCCACAGCCAGTCGTCGAGCACCGTCCGCTCGGTAAACCCCAGCGCCAGGCCCTGCTGCACGTCATCCCAGAGTCGACGGTAATCACGGCCGGTGGAACGGGACCATTGCCACGCGTGACGCTCCAGCAGGCAGCGCTGCAACTGGCCCTGCTGCCGCTCGCTGAGGCCGTGCTCCTTCTCCAGCGCCGCCACCGACAGTCCAGGGTTGGACAATTGTTGCCAACCCTGGCTGCCGATCGCCCGGTCCGCCCATGTGCCGCCGAACCAGCGCAACAGGCTGATCGGACCCAGCCAGCAACTGAGTTCATGGGAGTCGAAACCGTCGAAAAAATAGCTGGCGGTGTGCGGGTTGTAGTAGTTCAACAAGGCTTTGTGATGCAGGCCCAGCGTCACCGTCAGCATGCGCCGCAGATGCGCCAGCAATTGCACCGCAGGCCTTGGACAGACCAACAACAGCCCTGGCCAGGCGCGCGGGTCCACGTGGCAAAGGCTAGTCAACGCGGGTGATTGGCGCAGATCCACCAACAGCGGGCCGTGCTCGCGAAGGCCATGCAACTCGGTGCCTTCGAACAGGGCAAAACGCTGGGCGTCGGCGAACTGCGCGTGAACGCGCTGCGCCGCCTCAGGCGCACTCGGTACGTCCAGCAGCAACCACTGCGGCGCCGATCCAGGCACGGCCACGGCGCTCATCGAACGACGCCCGTGCCGCGCCCCGTGAGCATGCGGCAGGTACACAGGGGCTGGGCGCAGGGGTTGAAAGGCCCGCCTTCGGGCAACAAGCACAACAAGACCAGCGGTTCAGCCCCCCGCATCGCCGCCAACAGCACCGGATCGACCGTCGATGGCCCGGGCGTTTCGCCCGGGAATGACTCATCCGCTACCTTCGTCGAGGTAGGCTCGCTCAGAAATGCACTGACCAACGGCCGATCCGGATCGCCTTCGATAAAGCTCACCAGCACCTCGCTACCGTCACCCATCGCATCTGCCCCGCCAGCCGCCAGCTCGGGCGCCAAAGGCAACCAGCAATGGCTGGGACTGGAACCTTCGCCCTGATAGACCCAGTCGAACTCCACCGCCACACGCCCTGCCCCGAGCACCGGCGGCTCGTCAACCGCCACGACCCAACCGCGTTGCCGGCTTGCCATGCGGGGCTTGGCCGGGACGTTGTCCGGCATGAACAGCACGCCCCGGGGAATGGCCTTGAAATGATTGCCATACCCGCCCGCCTGGGCGCGATGCTCGACCTTGGTCAACAGCCAGCGCCGGTTCCAGCCGGCAAGCGGATGGGCCGTCAGCGTCAGTATCTGTCCCGCGTGCAGGTTCGTCAGGTCGCTACGGCCCTGGCCGACTTGCTGCCCCGCCACAGCGGTTCGTACGCTGAAGGCCCGTACCGCGGCAGTCGGCCCCTCGTGCGCGTAGACCGCCTGGCCGGCAGGGGGAAAACTGTGCGGGTTGTCAGCGAACACCAGGCAATGCCCGTCGCGGGTGTGTTCGAAATGAAAGTGGATGCCCGCCTGGGCGCACACGCGCTGGAGGAACTGCAGATCCGATTCCCGATACTGGGTGCAGAAATCCAACGGTGGGTAATCGCCACTCAGGTCCAGGCACAGGCTGCGCCCGCTGATGCCGTGAGCCTTGAGCACCTGGCGGATGATCTGCGGCACCGAGCGGGCGTTGAACACCCGCTGGTTGAAGCGCTGAGCCAGACAGGCCAGCCTGGGGCCGATACGCACCCAGCAGCTGGCGCCATGATGGTCGTGGACCCACTCGTGGATCTGTCCATGAATGCCTCGGCCTGGAACGCCGAAACTCAGCCAGACACTGCGGTACAGCAGGCCCGCCAAGTCCAGGCTCGGGTCGAGCAACGGCAGCTCCGCTTCATAGACGAAGGGTTCGCTGATCGCTTCACTACCCGTAAAAGCTATCACGTCAACGGGCTCGGGCAGACCGGCTATCTCCAGACGAAATGCTGGCTCGCAGGCTGGATCGGACATCGGCGTTTCTCTACAGGAGGGGCGGCCGGGGATTCTCGCCGACCGCCATGGCCGCGTAGAGGGGCCAAGTACAAGTTAGGAAAGGGACTACACGAAATTAGGACATCACCGATTAAATGCACCGGTATGAAGAATTAGCCGTGGCGTAAACAAAAATGCCCTTCGGGACCGTCCGAAAAGAACCGCAATGTACGGTGTATTTTTCTGACAGCCCCGGCGGGCAGTGTCGATCAGCCAAGAGGTGGACCTGATGCAATCCTGTGGCGAGGGAGCTTGCTCCCGCTTGGGTGCGAAGCAGCCACAACGAATGGGTCTGCTGCGCAGCCCAGCGGGAGCAAGCTCCCTCGCCACAGTGAATCGCGCCAACCTTGAGGGAGCGGCTGCTGGGTATCTTCTATCAGGACGACAGATACGACGAACGCGTCAGCCCCAAGCGCAGCGCATCGAGGAACTGGGTACGCTCGGCGGCGCTGATACGCGCGCTGGCGCACTTATCGCGGTAGTGCGTCATCAACTCCTCCGGCGACAAGTGCACGTAGCGCAGCATGTCTTCGATGGTGTCGTGGGTTTCGATACCGGCGTGGTACACGCTGCCGTCGGCGTTCTGGTAGATGTTCACCGAGTCGGTGTCACCGAACAGGTTGTGCATGTCGCCGAGAATTTCCTGATAGGCGCCCACCAGGAAGATGCCCAGCAGGTAGTCTTCACCCGGATTGAGGGCGTGCACCGGCAGGCTGGTCTCGATGCTCTGCTCGTCGACGTACTGCTTGATCTTGCCGTCGGAGTCGCAGGTCAGGTCTTGCAGCACGGCGCGGCGCAGCGGCTCTTCGTCCAGGCGATGCAGCGGCAGGATCGGCAGCACCTGGCCGATGGCCCAGGTGTCCGGCAGGCTCTGGAACACCGAGAAGTTACAGATGTACTTGTCGGCCAGCTTGTCGTTGAGTTCATCCAGCACCTGACGGTGCGAACGCTGGCGGGCCTTCAACGAGTTGTGCAGGCGACGGCACACGGCAAAATAGCACTGCTCGGCCAAGGCTTTTTCCGCCAGGGTCAGCTTGCCGTCGGCATATTGCGCCGCCACGTCGCTCATGTAGTGCGTGGCGCGCCAGTAGGTCTCGGTGACCATCTCGATGTCGGTGGGACCCAGCAGGTCAACCAGCCATTGGACGGTTTCCGGCAGTTCCTGCTTGTTGTCGATCGCCGGCACATCGTCGTTGTGTTTCTCGACGTCGGTCACCTGCACCACCAGCATCGCGTGGTGAGCGGTCAGCGAGCGGCCGCTTTCCGAGAAGATGTGCGGGTGCGGCAGGCCTTGGGCATCGCAGAATTCCTTGAGCATGCCCACCACGACACCGGCGTAATCGTCCATGTCGTAGTTGATCGAGCTGGCATTGCGCGAGTGCGTGCCGTCGTAGTCCACGCCGAGGCCACCGCCGACGTCGATGTGATCCACCGGCAGGCCGAGGTTGCGCAGCTCACCGTAGTAACGGATCGCTTCCTTGAAACCGTGCTGGTAGTCCGCCAGGTTGGCGATCTGCGAGCCCATGTGGAAGTGCAGCAGGCGAATGCCCTGGTCCAGGCCTGCCGCGCGGAAACGCTCGACCACCGACAGCAGTTGCGCGGCCGACAAGCCGAATTTGGACTTCTCGCCACCGGTATCGGCCCACTTGCTCGACGCCAGGGACGACAGGCGTACCCGCAGGCCGACCTGTGGCTTGACCTTGAGCACCGCAGCCTCTTCGATCACCAGGCCGACTTCGGACTCTTTCTCGATGACGATGAAGACGTTGTGGCCGAGCTTCTGGCCCATCAGCGCCAAGCGGATGAACTCACGATCCTTGTAGCCGTTGCAGACGATGGTCCCGCCCTTCGGCGCCAGGGCCAGCACCGCCAGCAACTCCGGCTTGGAACCGGCTTCCAGGCCGATGGAGACGTTCTGGGTGGCGATGATGTTCTCGATCACCGCTTCCTGCTGGTTGACCTTGATCGGATAGAGCGCGGTGTACTTGCTCTGGTATTCCAGGCGAGCGATGTTGCTGTCGAACGCGCCGGTGAGCTGGCGCACGCGGTCTTGCAGGATGTCCGGGAAGCGCACCAGCAAAGGCAGCGAGAGGCCGCTCTGGCGCAACTGGTCGACTTGCTCGAACAGGTCGATGGGCGAGCTGCCGGGACCGTTCGGACGGACTTCGACGCGACCGGCTTCATTGATCGCGAAATACCCGCCCCCCCAATGGCGAATCCCGTAAACACTGCGGCTGTCCGCAACTGTCCATTGGCTGCCATCGTCTTTGCGTGTGCGTCGTACGGACATCGAAGTCCCCTATAAAGAAGTCAAAATGCACCATCCGGTCGGAGGCTGGGGCAGTCTAGAGAGTGAAAATGACGAATTGCCTGTTAGCAAGGTAGACCCTGCTGCCAGCGATGAGTTTAGAAACCCGTTCAGAACAGGCTCTGTGAAAACCATGCGGGCGACCTCGAACATCAGGTTCGGGTCAAGCCGAGGGTGGTTTTCACAGAAGCTGCTAGCCGCCGGATTTCTTTGCCTTGAAGCCGTGCTTGACCAGTTCCGCCAGTAGCAGCTCGACGTGATCGCCCTGGATCTCGATGATGCCGTCTTTCAACGCACCACCGGTGCCACAGCGTTTCTTCAACGTGGTGGCCAGTTCCTTGAGCGCGTCTTCGGCCAACGGCACACCGGTGATCGTGGTCACCGTCTTGCCGCCGCGACCTTTGCTTTCTCGGCGCACACGGGCAATGCCGTCACCGGCAGGGATGGCAGTCTGTTTGCAGATGCAGGTATCCACCGGTTGACGGCAATCAGGGCAATGACGACCGGCGTCGGTAGAAAATACCAGGCCGCCCAAGGCGGCGAAGGATGCGGCTTTTTTGGCCACCGGCAATCCTCTTGGGAGGACAAAGACTGGTCGAGGGGAGAAAGAGCCTCGACCGCGAAACCCCACTCAGGCAGGGGCAGCGCTACTGGACCGCAGACACGGTTCAGCTTGAAAAGTCGCGCAGTGTAACGGCAAAAAGCCGACTTGCTAAGGGCCAATCAGCGCCAATTTATAGCTTCTTTGCGACGCCGCTGCCGTGGACACGCAAATAGCGCTCAAGCGCCGCCAGGGAGTCCGGGCAGTAAGGCATGCGCTGGATTTCGTCGAGCACTTGTTCGAGGGGCAGGAAACGCGCTTCGAGGACTTCTTCGGGTTGCAGGACCAACGGGCCGTCCCACACCGCCGAAAACGCCGAGCACCAGAGGCGACTGCCGGGGTCTTCGAAATAAAAATGGTCGTGGGCGGTCAGCTCCACGCCGCTCACGCCCAGTTCCTCCGCCAGCTCACGGGCGGCCGATTCGGCGTAGGTCTCGTCGGCCTGGACCATGCCGCCCGCCGCCACGTCCCAGAACCCCGGGTAGATGGCCTTGCTCAACGTGCGCCGGTGAACACACAGTTCACCGGCCGAGTTGAACAGCATGATGTAGGTGCCGCGCCCGATCAGGCCGCGCTCACGCAACTCCGAACGCACCAGGCTGCCGAGCAGGTTGTCGTGCTCGTCGACCCACGCGATCAACTCGGCATCCGAGGCCACTCGGTGAGCGACCTCCCGGGGGCTTTCGCTCATGGATCAACCCTGGTTCAGCAGTTGCCGCAAGTCGATGACCGCTGCGTTGGCCCGGGAAATGTAGTTGGCCATGACCAGCGAGTGGTTCGCCAACACACCGAAGCCGCTGCCGTTGAGGATCATCGGGCTCCAGACCGGTTCCTGGGACGCTTCCAGTTCACGAATGATCTGCCGCACGCTGACCGTGGCGTTCTTTTTCGCCAGCACATCGGCGAAGTCCACTTCGATGGCACGCAGCAGGTGCGACAGTGCCCAGGCCTGGCCGCGGGCTTCATAAAACACGTTGTCGATCTGCAGCCATGGGGTCTCGACCACCTCTTCGTCCACCTGCGGCACCTGGCCCGGCGCCGGAACCTCGGTTTTCAGCGAGGTGTTGAGCTTGACCCGGCCAACGCTGGCCGACAGGCGCTGGGACAACGAGCCCAGGCGCGTGCCGACGTCCCCCAGCCAGTTGTTCAAGTTGTCGGCGCGGGCGTAGAACAGCGCGCTTTTCTGGTTCGGGTCGGACAGGCGCGCCTGATAGCGGCTCAGGGAACTGATGCCTTCCTGGTATTCGGATTCGCTGGAGGGCAGCACCCAACTGCGGTTGTCGAAGTTGAAGCGCGGCTCGGCCTTGGCCAGGTCGGCGTCCTCGGCGGACTGGGACTGGGAGCGGGCAAAGTCCTTGCGCAGGGCGCGGCTCAGGTCACGGACCTGTACCAGCACGCCGTATTCCCAGCTCGGCATGTTGTCCATCCACAGGCCCGGCGGGAAGCGGTCGTTGGAAATGTAGCCACCCTGCTTGGTCAGCAAGGTCCCAGCCACGGTCTTGAGGGTCTCGACCGTGGTGTAGCCCACCACCATCTGCCGGCCGTCCTTCTCGGCCGCGGCCTGGGCGTTCTGCTGCACGGGGAACAACGCGGGCTCCTGGCTCCAGTACCAGCCGACGGCAATGGTCACCAGCAGGTAGAGGCCGATCAGCGTGGCCAGTGCGCGGCTGAAAAAAAGCCCACCCAGGTAGCTGCGGGTGGCCGATTTCGGCTCGGCGGCGCGTTCAGGCGCGCTGCCCGCGCGGTTTTTCCAGTCCAGCATGGCGATGTTCCTTCAATCACTTGAGTTCTCGGTTCGACCACAACCCTACGCCATCGTGCCTGATTTGAAACGCGATAATGCGGCGCCAATCATGCCGGGCGCGACAGGGCAATCGAACAGCACTATAAAGGAAGCGTTGCCATCGGCCTACGAGACTGTCCAGTCACAAACTGAATTTCGCGACTGGACAGAATATTGACGTATGACACTCATGCGGGGGAAAAGAGGTGCTAGCATAGAGCCACCAGTCGATCTCAGCATGCACCCTAACTAGTAGTCAGGATATGACCGAGCCAGAAGACCCCAGCCGTGAGCGCCTCAAGCACCACTTTGCCCAGCGGGTAATTCATCAGGCTCGTCAGATCCTGGAGATTTGGCAGCGCCTGCAACGCAGCGAATGGTCAAGCACCGACCTGTCGGAACTCAGCGAAGCCAACCTGCGCCTGCTGCGCTTTGCCGAGCGCTTCGAACAGCCCGAGCATTCCCAGTTGGCCCAAGGCATCAGCCAATCGCTGCAAGCGGTGGATGCCAATCGCGGGCGCTTGAGCAGCCACCTGATCTCCGAAATCAACCGCCTGATGCAGCGTTTGTCGCGCACCGGCCTGCGCCACGGCGACCAGCTCGAACAAACCTTCCTGCCACCGCTGCGCAAACCCATCTACGTGATGCTGCAGGACCATGACCGCGCCGAGCGCCTGGCCAAGCAATTGGAATTCTTCGGCCTCAGCGCCCAGGCGCTGGACAGTGTCGCGGCGTTCCGGGCCTCGATGGTCGAGCGCCTGCCGGCGGCGATTGTCATGGATGTGGATTTCAGTGGCCCCGGCACTGGCCTGAAACTGGCCGCCGAAGCTCAGGAAGGCCTGGAACAACCGTTGCCGCTGTTGTTCTTCAGTTTGTTGGAAACCGACACGCCGACACGCCTGGCCGCGGTACGCGCCGGCGGGCAGGAATTCCTCACCGGCACCCTCGAAGCCTCGAGCCTGCTGGAAAAGATCGAAGTGCTGACCTGCGTTGCCCAATACGATCCCTACAAAGTGCTGATCATCGATGACTCCCGCGCCCAGGCCTTGCACACCGAGCGCCTGCTCAACAGTGCCGGCATCATCACCCGCACGCTGATCGAGCCGATCCAGGCCATGGCCGAGCTGGCGGATTTCCAGCCCGACCTGATCATCCTCGACATGTACATGCCCGCCTGCACCGGCACGGAACTGGCCAAGGTGATCCGCCACAATGACCGCTACGTCAGCGTGCCGATCATCTACCTGTCCGCCGAAGACGACCTGGACAAGCAGCTCGACGCCATGAGTGAAGGTGGCGACGACTTCCTGACCAAGCCGATCAAGCCCCGGCACCTGATCACCACCGTGCGCAACCGTGCGGCCCGGGCGCGCAACCTCAAGGCGCGGATGGTGCGCGACAGCCTCACCGGCCTGTACAACCACACCCATATCCTGCAATTGCTCGAGGATTGCAGCTTCCGCGCCCGCCGCGAAGGCAAGCCCCTGAGCTTCGCCATGCTCGATATCGACCACTTCAAACGAGTCAACGACAGCCACGGCCACCCCATGGGCGACCGGGTGATCAAGAGCCTGGCGCTGTTTCTCAAGCAGCGCCTGCGCAAGACCGACTTCATCGGCCGTTACGGCGGCGAAGAGTTCGCTATCGTCATGCCGGACACCGACATCGACGCTGCCTGCAAGGTGCTGGATGAGATTCGTCAGCGCTTTGCCGAAATCCATTACCCGGCCCAGCCCCATGATTTGTGGTGCACCTTCAGCGCCGGCGTGGTGGAAATGAGCGATGATTCCGACAGCCTGATGATGGCCAGCCAGGCGGACGAAGCGCTGTATCGCGCCAAGCACGCCGGGCGCAACCGGGTACAGAGCGCCCGCCAATCAAAGCAAAGTGCCACCTTTTCATCGGAATCGACTGATTCAGTCATAAACCTGTAACTCAAGCGCAATAAATTCAGGCACTTACGATTCTGCCCCCGGTAGACCCTTGATGCGCCTGAAGCTGCTGACCAATCTCAACACCGTTCTTTTAGTTGCCGTTTGCCTGGGCCTTGGGGCCACCCTATGGTGGTCGCAGATTGCCCTGGAACGTCCCTACCTGCTGATGGAGCGCTACCTGGGCCTGTCGCGGCAGTTCCAGGGCGAAGTGGCGCGCAACATCGAGGACTACCTGGCCAGCGGCGACGCCTTGCGCCTGAGTGCAGCCACCCAGGCCTTGGAAAACCTGCAAAAAGACCTCGACCAGTTTCCTCCGGAGCTGGCCAAGACCCTGCGCCCGAGCCTGTCGAACCTGGACGGCTTCAGCAAGACCGATCTGCTGGCCGCCGGCAAACTGGCGGGCGATCCACAAGCCTTGCTGTTGCAAGCCGAGCGTGAACTGAGCGCCAGCCTCGATCAACTGGCCCAATACGCCAACGGCGCCCCGGCCTACTTGCCTCCATTGTTCGCCGCGTCGCAGCACCTGGGCCGGTTGTCCCTCACGCGGGACAAACTGGTCAGCAGCGGCCGCAGCGAATTGGCCACCGACGTCGAACGAGAACTGGCGAGCATCCGCTCGGAAGCTGAACGCCTCGACAACCTGCCACTGCTGGGCGTCACCGCCAGCAGCGAATCGGGCAGCGATGATTTCGCCGCGCTGATGGGCCTGGAGACTCAGGAAAAAGCCGCCGCCGAAGACGCTGGCATCGCCCTCAAGCGCGAGCTCAACAGCCTGCTCGGCCGTTACCCGGCGGAATTGACCCGCACCCGTGAACTGATCCAAAAACGCACCGAGCTCAGCAGCGCCACACACCTGAAAATCGCCGATGTGCAAACGGCGATCGATACCCTGGAACCGGCGGTACGGGCCCAGCATGGGCAGATCCAGGGAGAAGTTCGTTTGATCCAGGGCCTGATGATCGGCCTCATCCTGCTGATCGCGCTGCTCATCGACACCTTGCAGCGACGCCTGGCCCGCACCTTGACCCACCTGGCGCCGGCCCTGTCGACCTGGGCCGAAGGGGACTTCAGCCGGGACATCCACGTGGGCGCCAGTAACCGCGAAATGCAAGACATCGAGGCTTCGCTCAATCGCCTGCGCGCTTATCTGGTGGACCTGGTGGGCACCATTCGGGTGAATGCCGAACAGGTTGCCGGCAGCAGCCGGGCCCTGGCCGAGTTGAGCGGCGACTTGCACAGCGGGGCCGAACATCAGGCCGGCGACACGGCGCTGATCCGTGATTCCCTCAGCGAACTGGAAGCGACGATCCAGCAAGTCGCCGGCGATGCCAGCCAGGCCGCAGACGCCAGCCGTAGCGCCGGGCAGGCCGTGGAGCAAGGGCAGAAAGTCATCGGCCTGAGCCTCACGGGTCTGCATGCGCTGGTGGGGGAAGTGCAAGGCAACGCGCAGATGATCGAACAACTGGCCGAAGAATCGGCCACCATCGGCGGCGTGCTGACGGTGATTCGCTCGATTGCCGACCAGACCAATCTGCTGGCCCTCAACGCCGCCATCGAAGCGGCTCGCGCCGGAGAAATGGGCCGGGGCTTTGCGGTGGTAGCCGAGGAAGTCCGCTCACTGGCCCAACGCACGGCCGGCGCCACCGCCGAAATCCAGACCCTGATCGCCCGCCTGCAACTGGCCGCGCGCCAATCAGTGGACGGCATGCGCGCCCAGGTCGAACACGCCGAAGCCACCGCCAGCCAGGCGCAAGCGGCCGATGGCGCGCTGGATGAGATTGTCGGCGCCATCCAGACCATCGCCGACACAGCAGTCCGCATCGCCGACGTCACCGCCCAGCAAAGCGGCGCCGTCAGCGAAATCCGCGACCACAGCGAGCGGATTCACCAACTGGGCGGGGACAACCTGCTGCGCATCGGCCAGGGCCGGGAACAGGGCGACCATCTTTTGGTGCTGGGCGGGCAATTGCACACCGCCGTGCAGGCGTTTCGGGTTTAGCGCCACAGACTGCATGAATCACTGTGGGAGCGGGCTTGCTCGCGAAAGCGTCGGCCCATCCAGCATCTGTAGTGGCTGATACACCGCTATCGCGAGCAGGCTCGCTCCCACAGTGGATCTGAGCTGTACGCAACATCGGAGTACACCACCGAACCTTGTGGGA
>NZ_JAGDEZ010000041.1:22786-51992 GCF_017498305.1 Pseudomonas sp. OA65 | reverse complement strand
CTCAGCAGTGAAACGATGCATCGCCGATGGTAGTGTGGGGTTTCCCCATGTGAGAGTAGGTCATCGTCAAGATTAAATTCCGAAACCCCTATCTGCTGATGCAGGTAGGGGTTTTGTTTTGCCCGCAATAAAAGCGCTGACCCAAAAAAGGATGGCCTGTAGAGGTCATCCTTTTTTACATCCTGGCTATTAAGCCTCGGGCACGGGGCAGCTCAGATCCCCTTCCTTGCATTTGAGATAGGTCTTGAATGCCTCGACCCGGGCTTTGGTCTGGGCGGTGATGCAATTGCCATAGATCAGCGGATGGACGCTGCCGCCCTCGACGCCAGAGGCGGAGAATTCACATTCGGCATCACGGAAGCCTATCCAGGCACGCTGTGCCTTGACCAGCATTTTCGTGGCCTCTGGATTGTCCTTCAGGCGTGCGGTGATCTGTTTGTACAAGCTATTCAGCTCGTTGTCGGCGACCTTGCTTTCTTTGGCTGCGCACTGGTTCATTTCGCCTTGAGTGATGGCATTGGCGCAGTCGTCGGCCTGGACAACGGCGACAAAAAGCAATGGTGTCAGGGCCAGAAGCAAGCGTGGGGACATGTCGGGTCTCTCCTTGAGAAGTGGAAAACGCCGGGGGAGTTTACATCGCTCCATACTGTTTTAAAGTCGGCGAGCGCTGAACAACGGTCAGATACAACTTTCCGGTTGGTCTTGTGGTCTTACAAGACTACTGTTTGAACACAGGAGGTGACCCATGCATTCATCCGACCGCATTGAACGAAAGATCCTACTCAAGGCCCCGCGCTCCCAAGTCTGGCGCGCCCTGGCCAATGCCGAAGCCTTCGGCCAGTGGTTCGGTGTCGCCCTTGAGGGAAAACGGTTTGTGGCAGGTGAGCGTACTCAAGGGCAAATCACTTACCCAGGTTACGAACACCTTATCTGGGACGTCGCGGTGGAGCGGGTGGAGCCCGAGCGAGTGTTCTCGTTTCGCTGGCATCCTTACGCAGTCGAGCCGCAGGTGGATTATTCCAAAGAGTCTGAAACCCGGGTGTTATTCGAACTTGAAGACTTGGACGGCGGTACCTTGCTCAAAGTCGTGGAGTCCGGTTTCAACAACATCCCCGAGGCGCGCCGACTCAAGGCTTTTCGTATGGACAGCCGTGGCTGGGATGAGCAAATGGCCAATATTGAAACCTTTCTGAACAAGGCTTGAGATCGAACGGCTGGTGGAACTAAGGGTTTTCGGAAGGGCAGGTATAGCGAATGTCTTACACGAGATGGTAGCTATGTCGTCTATTTTGTTTTGGATCCGAGGCGTAATCTGTACTCATCCACTGAAGCACAGGAAGTGCTCAGGATCAGGGACGATCGACCATGCAAGGATTAGCTATCGACAGGGAGTCGTAATGGTCTTGGAAAAACCCGCTTCGGCGGGTTTTTTTTCGCCCGCTGAAAAGTCAGGGAGGAGCCCTATAGCGAATCGCTTACACGGCGTTGCTGCTTTCTCGTCTTTTTCCAAATCACCGGTGGGCCTAATCTATGATCATCCACTGGGTACAGGGAGTGCTCAGGGTCATGGATGATTGGACCAGGCATGGAATGCCGGACAGGGAGTCAAATTGGTCCTCAAAAAACCCGCTTAGGCGGGTTTTTTTTCGTCTGTGAAAAAGTAGCCTCCTGATGTGCCAAACGCAGGATCAAGCGCTACTGGCTTGCAGCGCCTGGGCACGCAAACGAGCGATGTCCTTGCTCGGCGAGGCGCCAAATAAGCGGCTGTATTCGCGGCTGAACTGCGAAGGACTTTCATACCCCATCTTGTAGCCGATTGACGAAACATCGCTGCTCTCCGCCAACAACAACCGGCGGGCCTCCTGCAGGCGCAGTTGTTTCTGGTATTGCAGGGGGCTCATGGCGGTCACGGCCTTGAAACGGTGATGCAGGGCCGAAGGGCTGAGGTTGATCATTTGTGCCAGGCTGTCGATGCTCAGTGGCTCGGCGTAATGGCTATTGAGCCACTCGATGGCGCGGCTGATGCGATGGGTCTGGGTGTCGGGAATGGCGATATCGTGCAAGCGCCGGCCTTGGACGCCACGCAGCAACCGGTAGAAAATCTCCTGTTGGGCCAACGGCGCGAGGGTGGCGATATCGTCCGGGCTGTCCAGCAGCCGCAGCAAGCGCAGCATCGCGTCCAGCAATGGCGCATCGATACGATCCAGGAACAGCCCGCGTCCGGCTGTTTCAGCCGGCACGCCAATCGGGCTGGCGTCGGCAATCAGGCGGCAGATCTGCGCCGGATCGATGTCAAGGCGGATGCACAGGTAGGGGCGCTCGGGGCTGGCTTCAATCACCTGGCCAGCCAACGGCAGGGTCACCGAGACGACAAGGTAATTGAGCGGGTCATACACATAGCATTCGTCCGCCAGGCGCACTTCCTTGCGCCCCTCGATAATCACGCACAAACCAGGCTTGTGCACGGTGTGCAGGGCTTCGGTTGGCTCGTCGCTACGGATCAGGTGCAAGGCCTCGATGGCCGTGGGATGGACGCCGAATTCCGGAGCGAAGCGCATCATCAGGCTCGCCAGTTCGGCACGCCGCTGGCTGAGGCCGTCGTCTGACGCCATGTGGATGGACGTGGATACCGACATGCCGATCAATCTCCCAGGCCAAATGAGTGGACCGCGCTAGTAAAACCGATTGCGCGGTTGTCGGCCAGAGTCGGTTTTATCGCTACAGGATCGTGCAAGTGCGCAGGAGGATCCGACTAACCCAGGCAAAGGCCGGTTGCCTAATCTGGACCTGTCAAAAGGCTCCCACCCGGGGGCCAACACGTCCAGACGAGGAAACCATCATGTCCGATATTCAAAACAAAGTCGTGGTCATCACCGGCGCCAGCAGCGGGATTGGTGAAGCGGCGGCGCGGTTGCTCGCGGCTCGCGGTGCTCGTGTCGTATTGGGCGCCCGGCGTATCGATCGCTTGCAAACATTGGTGCAGGAACTCGAAACCGCCGGCCAGCAGGCGGCCTGCAAGGCGGTGGACGTGACCCGTCGTGAGGATGTCCAGGATCTGATCGACTTCGCTGTCGAACGGTTCGGTCGGGTCGACGTGATCATCAACAACGCTGGGGTCATGCCGCTCTCCAAACTCGAGGCGCTGAAAGTCGAGGAGTGGGACCGTATGATCGACGTCAATATCCGTGGCGTGCTTCACGGCATCGCCGCCGGCCTGCCGCTGATGCAGCGCCAGCGTAGCGGGCAGTTCATCAACATTGCATCCATCGGTGCCTACGCCGTCAGCCCGACGGCCGCTGTGTATTGCGCCACCAAGTACGCCGTGCGAGCGATTTCCGAGGGCTTGCGCCAGGAAGTCGGAGGTGATGTGCGCGTGACGGTGATTTCCCCCGGCGTGACCGAGTCGGAACTGGCCGAAAGTATTTCCGATGAGGGGGGGCGTGCCGAAATGCGTGAGTTTCGCAAGATCTCCATTCCGGCCGAAGCCATCGCCCGGGCTATCGCCTATGCCATTGAACAACCTGCGGATGTGGACGTCAGCGAGCTGATTGTGCGACCCACTGCCAGCCCGTTCTGAATCGAGTTGCCCCACAAGGAAACCCTTTGTCGCGAGGGAGCTTGCTCCCGCTGGGTTGCGAAGCGACCCCAAGATTTTGCGACTGCTGCGCAGTCGAGCGGGAGCAAGCTCCCTCGCCACGATGGGACCGCCTCAAGGTTGTGTTCAACCCGACATCGTCTGTGCGTCGACGTTGGAGCTTATCGTTACGCCAGTTCCAACCGCGCCGCAGCACGCTGGGTGATTTGCGAGCGCACCCGGAGCGACTCGGCCGCACGCCGTTGGGCTTCTTCCAAGACGCGCGTCGGCGCGGTGTCCGGGCTGCCGGCGGTAAACGGCGGGGCAGGGGCGTATTCGAGTTGCAGCTGGACCAGCTCGGCGGTGTCCTGGTCGAACAGTTCCGCCGCCAGGGTCAAGGCAAAATCGATCCCGGCCGTGATGCCGCCACCGGTGAGCAGGTTGCCGTCGCGGACCACGCGGTCCTTGACCGGCGTCGCGCCCAGGGTTTGCAACAGGCTGTGATAGGCCCAGTGAGTGGTGGCGCGCTTACCTATCAACAGGCCCGCGGCACCGAGCACCAGCGCACCGGTGCACACGGAAGTGATGTATTTCGCTCCGGCGGCTTGCCGCTTGATGAAGGCCAGCGTCTGCTCGTCTTCCATCAGCGGCCCGACGCCGGTCCCGCCGGGGACGCAGATCACATCGAGCTTCGGGCAGTCCTCGAACGTGGTGGTAGGCAGCAGTACCAGCCCGGTGCTCGCGGTGACCGGGGCCAGGTCCTTCCAGATCAGGTGGACCTTCACATCTGGCAACGAGGCCAATACGTCATAAGGGCCGGTCAGGTCCAACTGCTGGACTTGGGGAAATAACAGCAAACCGATCTGCAACGTCATGTCGCGTTCTCCTTTGGATGATGCCCGAGGGGTGGACGGTTTGACTTTAGATCCGTAGGATCTGGCGTACACGCCAATAAGCCCACGAATCACGCCAATATGCCCAACCCACCGAAAACCGTTCATGTCCTGGCCTTCGCCAACGTGCAAGTGCTGGATGTCACCGGGCCCTTGCAGGTGTTTGCCTCGGCCAACGATTTGGCTCGCCAGCAAGGCCTGCCGCTGCCCTACACACCAACGGTCATCGCGGTGGGTGGCGGGGCGGTCATGTCCTCGGCGGGCTTGGCGCTGATGGCCGAGCCGCTGCCGAGCGAAGGCAGCGACACGTTGCTGATTGCCGGTGGTTGGGGCGTGTATGAAGCGGCGAAAGACGCGGCGCTGGTGGCCTGGGTCAAGGCGCACGGCCTGCGTTCGCGAAGGGTGGCGTCGGTGTGCACCGGGGCGTTCCTGCTGGCCGCCAGCGGTTGGCTGGACGGACGGCGCGTGGTGACGCACTGGACCCGCTGCGAGCAATTGGCCGAGCAACATCCGCAATTGCGGGTCGAACCCAACCCGATTTTTATCAACGACGGTCCGGTCTGGACCTCGGCCGGGGTGACGGCCGGCATCGACCTGGCCCTGGCGCTGGTCGAGGAGGACTTGGGCCGCGCGGTGGCGCTGGAGGTCGCCCGGCAACTGGTGGTGTTTCTCAAGCGTCCGGGCGGGCAATCGCAGTTCAGCGTGACGTTATCGCTGCAAAAACAGGGCAGTCGGTTCGATGACCTGCACGCCTGGATCGCCGAGAACCTCACCCGTGACCTGGGCCTGTCGAGCCTGGCCGCCGAGGTGGGCATGAGCGAACGCAGCTTTGTGCGGCACTACCGTGCCGACACCGGCCAGACCCCGGCGCGGGCCGTCGAGTTGATTCGCGTGGAAACCGCTCGCCGTCTATTGTCTGACACTGTGGTGCCTATCAAACGGGTGGCGGTGCAATGTGGCTTTGGCAGCGAAGAAACCTTGCGCCGGAGTTTCCTACGGGCCATGGGCGTGACGCCCCAGGCCTATCGCGAGCGATTCGCCGTCAGCCCTCAAGCAAATCCAGCAATGCCTTGAGCGTGGCCTCGGGGGCTTCCTGGGGAATGTTGTGGCCGACACCGGCGAGCACTCGGCGCTCGTA
Source organism: Pseudomonas sp. OA65 (assembly GCF_017498305.1). Lineage (NCBI taxonomy): Bacteria > Pseudomonadati > Pseudomonadota > Gammaproteobacteria > Pseudomonadales > Pseudomonadaceae > Pseudomonas > Pseudomonas sp. OA65. The sequence continues at coordinate 46,387 of NZ_JAGDEZ010000041.1, read as the reverse complement.
AAAACCGCTGAAATGCTCGGCATCTTCATCGTGCTTTGGCGCGGCCCCCACGCCGTCGTCGCCCCCGCACAGGGAAATGCTCGGCACGCTGATGGCCGGTTGCGCCGCCAGTTTTTCCTCCATCCACTCCAGCGTCGGATCGCCCGGTGCGTACATGAAGCGATGGCGGTAGGAATGGATTACCACGTCGACGAAGTCCGGGTTGTCGAACGACGCGGCGCTGAGGGGATACAGTTCGGCGCCACGCTTCCAGGTCGGCGACCACAGGCGCCAAAGCAAGCCACACAGCTCGCGCCGGTTCTGGGTCAGGCCCTCGACACCCCGGGCCGTGTGGAAGTAGTACTGGTACCACAGCCGATGTTCGGTTTCCGGGTCCAGCGGTTGCCTGGAGCGCGGAATGTCCTGCAGGTTGTAGCCGTCGCCGGTCACCAGGCAGCGCACGCGCTCGGGCCACAGCGCCGCGACGATACATGCCGCCCGACCGCCCCAGTCGTAGCCACACAGCGCCGCTTGGGGGATGGAAAGAACGTCCATCAGGTCCAGCAGGTCCTGGGCCAGGGCGGCTTGCTGGCCGGAGCGCAGGATGGCCGGGTTGTTGAAGCGGGTCGGGCCGTAGCCGCGCAGGTAGGGCACGACGACCCGATAGCCACGCTGGGCCAGGGCTGGCGCGACTTCATCGAACGCCCTGGGATCGTAAGGAAAACCGTGCAGCAGGATGATCGGGTCGCCGCTGGCGGGGCCGTGTTCTTCGTAGGCAATGCGCAGCAATGGCGTGACGGCGAAGTTGATCCTGGGCTCAAGGTTCATGTCGGCCTCCGGCAGTGTGCGGTTGGGTTCAGGCAGGTTCTTGATTGACGTATTTGGCCCGATCCGGCGTGAACGTCACGATCATGTTCGTGCTGGAACAGGTCAGGGTGCGCTCCTGGGTCAGCTCTATGTCCAGGTCTTCACCGCGCAGGCCCTGCCATTGGGCGAGGTACTTGAGGCAACCGAATTTTTCGTTTTTCTTCAGGCTGCGGCTGACGCCACCTTTCCACCCCAGCACCGGCAACTCCCCGGCCAGGCAACGTTGCGCCAGTTCGGGAAACCGCACCGCCCGGTCGCGGCCGATTTCCCAGCACTTGATCAAGCCCCGGTCCTGGCCCTCCCAGAGGTCTTCGCGGGTCAGGCCTGTTCGGGGTGGGGTGGTGATGGGGCGTTTGATATGGGTCATGTCAGGTCCTTGAGTCGGGTTTTTATCGGGCAGCTCCGCTGCACCCGTGAGAGCGTCGATCTTAGGAGGGGTTGGCGGGGCTGGCAACTCGAAACGGGGTGTAACGATAAATCGGTGACTTGCGGTGATTGCTTCTGTGGCGAGGGAGCTTGCTCCCGCTGGGTTGCGAAGCGACCCCATACCAGACGCTGGTTCTTTGGAGGCTGGAAGATTTTTGCGCCTGCTGCGCAGTCGAGCGGGAGCAAGCTCCCTCGCCACGGGTTTGTGTTCCTACAAAAAAATAAGTGAACCGGAATTTTCTGACGAGTCCCGTCGGTTGTCGGTTCGGAAGGGGCGGGGATAGGCTCTGTTCGTCGCTGCAAAATCAGCGACCGGGTTTGGTCACCCGTCCAATGTCAGGCGCACACGCGCCAACCTCAGCCTTTTTCGTAGCGAGGTCGGTGAGCTCATTTTTCAAGCTAGGAGTTTCACAATGGACAAGATCAATCACCATAGAGCCGAAAACCTCTCTGCCTACACCACCTTCGATACAAAAAAACTCCGCGAAGCCGCCGACCGGGCGCTGAACATTCACTTGTCTCCTCCCGCCCCACCCAAGCCCGACACCCAGGACGGCCAGGTTTTCACCGTGGTTCCCGGCCTCAACACCGAATCGGTGCTGACCACCCTCAGCGAAACCCTGGCCTCGGCCGATGCGCTGGTCAGTGACCTGGGGTTCGAGTTGGAAGGTTCCCGGCGCCATGCTGCGCTGGGGATTCAGCAGTTGATCGAACTGGCCAGGTTGCTGGCCAACCGTGCGCTGGATGACCTTGAGCTGGCCGACTCAACACAATAGTCAGCCCACCACTTTCCCTGTGGCGAGGGAGCTTGCTCCCGCTCGACTGCGCAGCAGGCGCAAAATCTTGGGGTCGCTTCGCAACCCAGCGGGAGCAAGCTCCCTCGCCACAGGGGCCGCGTTCAGGCTGGAGGGCAACTCAGCTCACGGCTGCCAATGATTTTTCTCGCCACTCAACTTGCGGTCCAGGAAGCTCGCCGCACTGATCAGCGCCAGGTGGGTCAGGGCCTGGGGAGTATTGCCCAGGTGGTAGCCGTGGCTGTCGAACTCTTCGGCGTACAACCCCAGCGGGTTGGCGTAGCGCAGCAGTTGTTCGAATTCCAGCTGGGCTTTTTCCACGCGGCCGGCGCGGGCCAGGCATTCGACGTACCAGAACGAGCAGGCGGCGAAGGAGCCTTCGGTGCCGCTGAGACCATCGATGGGGCTGTCGTCGTTGCGGTAGCGGTAGACCATGCCGTCGCGCACCAGGCTTTTTTCGATGGCATCGAGTGTCGACAGCCAGCGCGGGTCGCGGGCGCTGACGAAACGCACCAAAGGCATCAACAGCATTGAACCGTCCAGGGCGGTGCTGCCCAGGCGTTGGATGAAGTGCTGGTGTTCGTCGTTCCAGAAGTTTGTCCAGATGTCCTGGTAGATGGCCTGGCGCGTCTCGTCCCAGCGGGCGAATGGGGCGGGCAGGGAGCGTTTTTCGGCCAGGCGAATGGCGCGATCCACGGCGACCCAGCACATCAGCCGCGAATGCAGGAAATGCTGTTTGTCGCCGCGCATTTCCCAGATGCCCACGTCCTTGTCCTGCCAGACAGTGCATACCTGGTCGATCACCTCGACGGTGTGTTTCCAACCTTGATGGGAGATGGCTTCGCCGTATTTGTTGACCAGGTACACGGCGTCCATCAGTTCGCCGAAAATATCCAACTGCACTTGCTGGTAGGCGAGATTGCCGATGCGCACCGGTCGCGCGTTTCCAAAGCCGCTCAGGTGCGGCAGCTCGGTTTCCGGCAGTTCCTGCCTGCCATCCAGTCCGTAGAGGATGTTGAGTTTGGTCGGCTGGTCGCAGCAATCGCTGACCCGGCCCCGCAGCCAGCGCATGTAGGCGTTGGCTTCTTCGACGAAACCCAGGCGCATGAACGCGTAGACCGTGAACGACGCATCGCGGATCCAGGTGTAGCGGTAATCCCAGTTGCGCTCGCCGCCGCGAGTTTCCGGCAGGCCGAAGGTGGCGGCGGCGAGGATGGCGCCGTGTTTGCGCGAGGTCAGCAGCTTCAGCGCCAGGGCCGAGCGGTTGACCACTTCTCGCCAGCGCCCGCGATAATTGGATTGGCCGATCCAGCCGCGCCAGAACGCCAGGGTCCGCTCCAGGCACATCGCGCTGGCATCGTCCTGCAGGCACGGGTCGTCGATGCCGCCCAGCAGGAATTCGGCGCGCTGGCCCTGTTCCAGGGTGAATTCGGCCACCGCGGCGTTGCCGTTCAGCGTCATGGGTTGATCGCCGCATAAACGCAGGCTTGGATGCCCCGGCGCGCTGAAGCAAATGTGGCTGCCGTCCTGGCTCGCAGTCGTCGCGGCCCGAGCGTAGTCATGCCGCACCGCGCAGCGCAGGCGAAACGTCGCACTGCCGACGGTCATGTGGACCTTGCGCATCAGCACCGGCAAATCGTCTTCGCTGTCGCCGATGGGCAGCAGGTCGGTGATCTCCACCACAGCGCCGTCGCTCAGCCAACGGGTTTGCAATACGTTGGTGTCGGGCAGGTAGATCTGTTGCCGACGGGCGTTCGGCAGGTCAGGCGCGAGCTGGAAAATGCCCGCCTCCGGAGTGTCGAGCAGCGAACAGAAGATCGACGGGCTGTCGAATTCCGGCCAGCAGAAAAAATCGACACTGCCCCGGTCGTTGACCAGCGCGGCGCTGCGCATGTCGCCAATGATGCCGTGGTTCTCGATGGGGCTCTGCGGTTCGTCATGGTCAGCCATTGCCGCGAAACCCCGGATAAAGGCTCATCCCGCCATCGATGAACAACGTGGTGCCCACCACATAATCGGACCAGTCCGAGGCCAGCCAGACCACCGCATTGGCGACGTCCTCGACATCGCCAACACGGCCGTAAGGAATCAGCTCCAGCAGTTTCTGCTCCTGCTCGCCCTCGGTGGCTTCGCGGTTGATGGCCGTGCGGATGGCGCCGGGGGCGATGCTGTTGATGCGGATGCGCTGGTGGCTGGTTTCCTGGGCCAGGGTCTGCATCAGCAAATCGACACCGCCCTTGGACGCGGCGTAATTGATGTGGCCGGCCCAGGGAATGCGCTGGTGCACCGAGCTCATGTGGATGATCTTGCCGGCGGCCCGGGACACGCCCTGGCGAATGCCCTGGCGATTGAAGATTCGCAGGGCGGCGCGGGCGCAAAGGAACTGGCCGGTGAGGTTGGTGCCGATCACGGTGTTCCAGTCTTCCAGGCTCATATCGACGGCGGCGGCGTCTTTTTGCAAACCGGAATTGGCCACCAGGATGTCCAGTGTGCCAAAGGCATCGAGGGCTTGGGCGAACAGGTGCTCGACCTCCTGTTCCTTCGACACGTCGGCCCCCACGGCGATGGCGCGGCCGCCGTTAGCGTTGATTTCACGGGCCAGTTCTTGCGCCGGCTCCGCGTTGGAATGGTAGTTGAGCACCACGGCGGCACCCACATCTGCCAACGCCTTGGCCGCGCCTGCGCCAATGCCGGAGCTGGCGCCGGTGACCAGGGCGACCTGTCGGGCGAGGGATATCTGCATGGTCTAGCACCTTGAGTTGAGGGCCTTACCTGCTGACTGGTTTGAGGTGGGTGGAGTTCAGTTGGGTGAGGTGGTCTTCATATTCCAGGTCCAAACACAAACCTGTGGTAAGGGGACTGTGGGAGCAAAGCTTGCTCGCGAAACAGGCGACTCGATTTCCGAAAGACCGCATTGTCTTCATCGCGGGCAAGCCTTGCTCCCACAATCTGTCTGCCAGAAAAAGAACGTGCTTCAGGGCCGCTGTTACCACCCCCGTCCCGAGTTCACCCAGAAATTCACCGACAACGACGTAGACACCGACTCCACCTGATGAAACCAGCCCTCCGGCAAAAACAGCAAATCTCCAGCCTCCAGCGTCACGCGCAGGAAGGTCACGTCACGGGCCCGGGGGAAGCGTTGGTAGTCCGGCGCGTCCGGGTTGAAATCGCAGCCGTCCAGCCCGCCTTGGGGCGCCGTGGACCAGGTGCCCAGGGCTTCGCGATGATGAGGCGCGGCGAGGGTGAAGGTTTTCTGGCCCCAGACCTGGGCGAACAGATTGTCGGTGTCGTCGCGATGCAGGGGCGTCAGGGTGCCCTTGGGGCCGATCCAGATACGCGGTGGGATGAACAACGACGGGTCGAAGTAGGGCGGGTACTTGATCTGCTCCATCAACTGCGCCGGCAGGATGTTGTTGCCCATGTAGGCCGGTGGTTCACCGTCGGCGCCCTTGGCCGCCGGGCTGTCGAGGGAAGCGATAAAGTCGGCCATGGACGTGGCGCGAAAATCCCGCTCGGTGGAGAAGGTCTTCTTCACGTAGTCGCCGTGGCGGGTAATGCCTTGCAGCTCGGCGAAATGCACCAGGGATTCTTCGCGGCTGAGCTTGAACAACGGCCAGTCCTGCAAGGCATCGCTGATGACCAGCGGAATGCCGTGGGGCAGGTACTGTGCGCGGAATTCCTGCACCGACAGCCCGCTGCGCGGCCGCCGTTCCACGCTGCGTTGGGTCGGCAGGCTGGCGGTGAGTTTTTCGCTGAAGCGCGGCGGGGTCGGGTAGCGCTTGTTCATGTCGACCTTTTCCACCACGCCACCGCCATGCCGGGCATGGTCGATGATCTGCGGCAGCAACGTCGCCAGGCCCATGTTGCCGCCGATTTTCAGGCGACCGCTGGCGAACAGTTCCTCGACATTGGCCATGCCGGCCATGATCCCGAGGAAGTCCTTCTCCGCCACCTCGATGGTCACGTCGGGGCTGGTGTGGCGGCCCGCCTCGGTGCGGCTGCTGGCCTTGACCTCGGACCAGTACGCCTGGTGCGGGCCGAACACGAATTGGAAGACGCCTTCGATACCAACGGCGCCGGCATTGGCGAACAGCTTGCCCAGGATGGTGTGCAGGTCCACGGCGGTCACTCTTGCGGGTTTTTGGTCTTAGCAGGTAACGAGGGCCCGGATCAGAAATTTAGGCTCCGTCGCTGCGTCATCGACCCTCGCCCTAGCGCGTCGCGACCATGAACAACCGGGGAAACGGCAGCAGCACCGTCCCATCGTCCTGGGCTGGATAAGCCTGTTCGATCGCCTTGAGGTAGCGGGCCAGGTACTGCTCGCGTTGCGCCTCGTCCAGCGGCTCGAGAAATGGCCGCAAGGCGCTGCCCTTGAACCATTCCACCACGCCTGCGGCACCGCCGGCCAAGGGGTGATGGTAGGTGGTGCGCCACACATCGACGCGGCTGCAGTGGGGCTTGAGGATGGAATAGTAGGCGCTGGCATCCGCCATCTCGGTACGCGAATCAGCCGCCGCGGCCAGTTGGCTGGCCCAAGGCCCGTTGGCGGCGATTTCCCGCATCAAGCGGTGGGAGGGCTGGTGCAGGTTGTCGGGCATCTGGATCGCCAGGCTGCCGCCGGGGGCGAGTTTGCTCATCAGCGAGGGCAGCAGGGTGGCGTGGTCGGGCAGCCATTGCAGCACGGCGTTGGCGAAGATCACGTCGAACGGCCCGGGTTCATCCCATTGGCCAATGTCGGCCGTATCGAATGTTACGGCGGGCAAGCGCTTGCGTGCGGCGTCGATCATGTCGCTGGAACTGTCCAGGCCGCGTACCGTGGCGCCGCTGAAATGTTCCACCAACAACTCGGTGGAGTTGCCCGGGCCGCATCCCAGGTCGATCACCGTGCGCGCCTCCACGGGAGGAATGGCGGCGAGCAGGTCCCGGGACGGACGGGTGCGTTCCTGTTCGAAGGCGACGTATTGCTTGGCGGACCAGCCCATGGCGTTCTCCTGTGCAGTGATCGAGATGTCGCCAGTATAAGGTCGTGTGGGAAGATGAATCGCGTTATCGTTCATCGCGGGCAAGCCTTGCTCCCACATGCCTGGCTCTCACATGCCTTGCTCCCACATGCCTTGCTCCCACATGCCTCGCTCTCACATGCCTCGCTCTCACAAGGGACAGGCATCTCGTCGCGAACGTCACGGTTTTGACTAATTCCATGGGTTACGATTTCGTTATCTTCCCTACACGACCGATCGGAGAAAACCGCAGTGACCCAATTGACCCTGCTGTGCCTGCCTTATTCCGGCGCCAGCGCGATGGTGTATAGCCGCTGGCGGCGCACGTTGCCGCAATGGCTGCACGTGCAACCGGTGGAATTGCCGGGACGCGGGGCGCGTTTCGACGAGCCGCTGCACACCGACATGGGCCCGTTGGCGATGCAACTGGCGCGGGAGCTGCTCCCTTCGCTCAAGGCGCCGTACGCTTTGTTCGGTCACAGCCTGGGCGCGCTGCTGGCCTGTGAAATCGCCCATGTCCTGCGTGAACTCGGCAGCCCGGAACCGGTGGCGCTGTTTGCCTCCGGCACTGCGGCGCCGACGCTGCGCGCCGACTACGATCGCGGTTTCGCCAAGGCGAAGACCGACGCTGAGTTGATCGAGCAACTGCGCACCCTCAATGGTACGAGCGAGGAGATCCTGGCCAATGAAGAGCTGATGGACCTGACCCTGCCGATCCTGCGGGCCGACTTTTTGCTGTGCGGTCGTTTCCAGCCACGGCAGCGGCCGCTGCTCAATTGCCCGGTGCATGTATTCGGCGGCACGGCCGACAAGGCCACCACGGAGCAACTGATGGGCTGGCGCCGAGAAACCACGGGCAGTTTCTCGGTGGACATGCTGGCGGGCGGGCACTTCTTCATTCATGAGCACGAGGCCAAGGTGCTGCGGCTGATCAAGGATCAGTTGAGCGTGCATCATCGGCGGCATGGGTTGGCCATCAGCGCCTAGCCCGTTCAAGACCCGCTTCTGTGGCGAGGGAGCTTGCTCCCGCTGGGCGGCGAAGCCGCCCCAAAGAAACTTGCAGTAGTCCAGACAGACCGCATCAGCCGGTTTACGACTGCTGCGCAGCCGAGCGGGAGCAAGCTCCCTCGCCACGGGTTTCTTCCTTTCTGACACTTGTTCTCAAGCGCTAATTTTTCCGGTTTGCATTCGTTTCATAGGGACGACTTGCCTTTGTGCCTTGTGCCCACTGATTCCGGATACCCCAGAAATGAATGCTGAAGACGCCTTGAAACTTGCTCGCCGGTTTATCGGGTTGCCCTTGGAAAAGCGCCGGATGTTCCTGGCCGCGTTGGCCAAGGAGGGCGTGGAGTTCAGCGGGTTTCCCATTCCCCAGGGCGTCGAGGCCGAGGACCGCCAGGCGTTGTCCTATGCCCAGCAGCGCATGTGGTTTCTCTGGCAGTTGGAGCCCGACAGCGGCGCCTACAACCTGCCCGGGGCGGTGCGGCTCAAGGGCGCGTTGAGCCTGCCGGCGCTGGAGCAAGCCTTCGCCAGCCTGGTGGCCCGTCATGAAACCCTGCGCACGGTGTTCCAGCGCCAGGCCGACGACAGCCTCCTGCAAGTGCCCTCAAGCGCCGCTCTGGTGATCGGGCACAAGGACTTCAGCGCCTTGCCGGTTGCCGAGCGCGAGCAGGCGGTGCGCCAGGCCGCCGAAGCCCAATCGCTGCAGCCGTTCGACCTGTCTAGCGGCCCGTTGCTGCGGGTCGAACTGCTCAAGCTCGATGACCAGGAGCACGTGCTGCTGCTGACCTTGCACCACATCGTCTCGGATGGCTGGTCGATGAACGTGCTGATCGATGAATTCATTCGCTGCTATGACGCCCATGAGGCGGGGGTGGAACCACAACTGGCCGACTTGCCGATCCAGTACAGCGACTATGCCCTGTGGCAGCGCCGCTGGCTGGAAGCCGGCGAGCTGCAACGTCAACTCGATTACTGGCAAGCGCAACTGGGCGACGAACATTCGGTGCTGGAGTTGCCTATCGATTATCCACGCCCGGTGCTGCCGAGTTATCGCGGTCGTCGCCTGGAACAGGTGGTGGACGCCGCGCTGGTCGAGCAACTGCGCGGCGTTGCCCGCCAGCATGGGGTCACGTTGTTCATGCTGCTGCTGGGGACGTTCAATATCCTGCTGCACCGCTACACCGGGCAAGACGACTTGCGCGTCGGCGTCCCGATCGCCAACCGCAACCGCCGGGAAATCGAAGGGCTGATTGGTTTCTTCGTCAACACCCAGGTATTGCGGGTGCAACTGGATGGCCGGACGCGCCTCGGCGACCTGTTGCATGACATCAAGGAAACCGCCCTCGGCGCCCAGGCCCACCAGGATCTGCCCTTCGAACGGCTGGTCGAGGCGCTGAAACTTGAGCGCAGCCTCAGCTACAACCCGTTGTTCCAGGTGATGTACAACCACCAGCCGGAAGTGGCCGACGTCACCACGCTGAAAGTCGGCAGCGGTCTGGAGCTGGGCGTCATCGAGTGGGAAAGCCGCAGCACCCAGTTCGACTTGAGCCTGGACACCTACGAAAAGGGCGGACAGTTGCATGCGGCGTTCACCTACGCCAGTGACTTGTTCAACCCCGACACCATCGAGCGTATGGCGCGGCATTGGACGCTGCTGTTGCGCAACATCGTCAACGACCCGCAGCAGCGCGTCGGCGAGCTTGCGTTGTTGGCGCCGGCCGAATATCGGCAGTTAGTCATGGATTGGGGGCGTCACGACACGACCTGGCCGAGTGATCGCCCGGTGCATGAACTGTTCGAGGTGCAAGCTGAACGCAGCCCGGATGCCGTCGCCTTGATCTGCGATGGACAACGATTGAGCTATGGCGAGCTCAACGCCCGCTCCAACTGCCTGGGGCGCACGTTGGTGGCGGCGGGCGTCGGTCCGGACGTGCTGGTGGGCATCGCCGTCGACCGGAGCCCGGACCTGGTGGTGGCCATTCTCGCCGTGCTCAAGGCCGGTGGTGCCTACGTGCCGCTGGACCCCCAATACCCGGTCGATCGCCTGCGCTTCATGATCGAAGACAGCGCCAGCCGTTTGCTCTTGAGCCAAAGCCATTTGCTTGAACGGCTGCCGGTGCCCGACGGCGTGCGTTGCCTGTGCCTGGATCAGGCCGAGTCCTGGGAAAGCGCCGAGCCAGGCAACCTGCAACGCAAGGTGTGGGCCGACAGCCTGGCCTACGTCATGTTCACCTCCGGCTCGACCGGGCGGCCGAAAGGCGTCGGTATCAGCCACGGCGCGCTGAGCAAGCATGGGTTCGCCTCGCAGCACTATTACGGCTTGAGCAGCGCTGATTGTGTGCTGCAATTCGCGACCTTCAACTTTGATGCTTTTGGCGAGCAGCTGTTCGGTCCGCTGACCTGCGGCGCCTCGGTGGTGTTGCGCGGCAACGAGGTGTGGGACAGCGAAACCCTGTACCGCCAGATCGTCGAGCAGGGCATCACCGTCATGGACTTGACCACTGCCTACTGGAACATGATCGCCAAGGAATTTGCCGCTGTCGGTCCGCGTGACTATGCGGCGCTGCGCCAGGTCCACAGTGGCGGTGAAGCCATGCCGCCCGAAGGCGTACAGGCCTGGCGCCGGGCCGGGCTGGAGCAGGTCAAGTTGCTCAACACCTACGGTCCGACCGAGGCCACGGTCACGGCCACCACCCTGGATTGCAGCGATTACGTCTTCAATCGTCGGCCGCTGCCGCTCACCTTGCCCATTGGTCAACCGCTTCCTGGCCGGCATACCTATCTGCTGGATGCGCATCTGGCGCCCTCGCCGGTTGGGGTAACCGGCGAGCTACTGATTGGCGGCGAGTTGCTGGCGCGTGGTTACTTCCAGCGTCCGGCCTTGACCGCTGAACGTTTCATTCCCGATCCGTTTTCCACCACGGGTGCGCGCCTGTATCGCACCGGCGACTTGGCGCGCTTCAATGCCTTGGGCCAAATCGAATACGTGGGTCGCGTAGATCATCAAGTGAAGATCCGCGGCTTGCGCATCGAACTGGGCGAAATCGAAGCGCGCCTGCTGGAACTGGAGGCGGTCAGCGACGCCGTCGTATTGGCGGTGCAAGGTGGCAGCAGCCTGCAACTGGTGGGTTACGTGGTGCCCAAGGATGCAACGCTGGTGTCGGCCTCGGCGGATGAACAGGGCGCTGCGCGGGAATCCCTCAAGGCGCAACTCAAGGACTGCGTGCCAGACTACATGGTCCCGACCCAATGGTTGTTCCTTGGGCAATTGCCGCTGAGTCCCAACGGGAAGCTCGACCGCAAGGCCCTGCCTTCAGCCGATGCCAGCCAACTGCAACAGGCCTATATCGCCCCCCGCAGCGAACTGGAGCAAGGCATCGCGGCGATCTGGCAGGACGTGCTCAAGCTTGAACAGGTCGGCTTGACCGACAACTTCTTCGAGCTGGGCGGTGACTCGATCATCTCGATCCAGGTGGTCAGCCGCTCGCGGCAGGCCGGGATCCATTTCACCCCCCGTGACCTGTTCCAGCATCAAACCGTGCAAGGCCTGGCGAGCGTCGCGCAACAAGGCGGCAGCGAGCTGCAGATCGATCAGGGACCGGTCAGCGGCGAACAGCCGTTGCTGCCCATCCAGCAGATGTTTTTCGAGGAGGCGATTGCCCAGCGCCACCACTGGAACCAGGCCGTCTTGTTGCGCAGCCATCTACCCTTGCAGGCACCCGCGCTGCTGCAGGCGCTCAACGCCGTGTTGGCGCATCACGATGCCTTGCGTTCGCGCTTCGTCGAAACCCCGGCGGGCTGGCGGGCCGAGGTGGCGCCGATGGTGGTCGATCCTGAGGTGTTGTGGACGGCGGACAACCTGAGCGCCGCTGAGCTGCAAGACTTCTGTGCCAAGGCCCAGTGCAGCCTCGGCCTGCACAACGGCCCGTTGCTGCGTGCGGTGCTGGCGAGCATGGCCGATGGCAGCCAGCGTCTGTTATTGGCCGTGCACCACCTGGCCGTGGACGGTGTGTCGTGGCGCATCCTGTTGGAAGATCTGCAACGGGCTTATCAACAGGCCAGCGTCGGCGCCGCCGTCAAGCTGCCGGCCAAGACCAGCGCCTATAAAGCCTGGGGTGAGCATTTGCAGGCCTACGCCACGACCGAAAACGTTCAGGCCGAACTGACGTTCTGGCAGCAACAACTGCAAGGCGCTGTCGTGGATCTGCCATGGGATAACCCCCAAGGCAGCCGACAAAGCCGTTACGCCAAAGTGCTGCACAGCCGTCTCGACAAAACCCTCACTCAGCAACTGCTGCAACAGGCGCCCGCGGCGTATCGCACTCAGGTCAACGACCTGCTGCTAACCGCCCTGGCGCGGGTGATCTGTCGCTGGAGCGGCCACGTCGACACCTTGATCCAACTGGAAGGCCATGGCCGCGAAGAGTTGTTCAGTGGCGTCGACCTCACTCGTACGGTCGGCTGGTTTACCAGCCTGTTCCCTGTGCGCCTCACACTGGCGGATGGCGTGGCCGCCACGATCAAGCAGATCAAGGAGCAACTGCGGGCGATCCCGAACAAGGGCATCGGTTTCGGCGTGCTGCGCTACCTCGGCGACGAGGCGGCGCAAGCCTGTCTCAAGGCCTTGCCATTGCCGTGCATCACCTTCAATTACCTCGGCCAGTTCGACGGCAGTTTCGATGCCCGGGAGGGGGCGCTGTTCAGCCCGGCGGGGGAAAGCGCCGGGCGCGAGCAGAGCCTTGATGCGCCCCTGGACAACTGGCTGGGTGTCGAAGGCCAGGTCTATGACGGCGAGCTCGACTTGCGTTGGACGTTCAGCCATGAGCAATTCAACGAGGCGACCATCGCCCGCCTGGCCGATGACTACACCCGCGAGCTGGAAGCGCTGATTGGCCATTGCTGCCAGGCCGATGCCATGGGCACCACGCCGTCGGACTTCCCGCTGGCGCGCATCACCCAGGCGCAGTTGGACGCGATCCCAGTGCCGGCGGCCGCTATCGAAGACATTTATCCACTGTCGCCAATGCAGCAAGGCATGCTGTTTCACACCCTGTACGAGCAGGGCACCGGGACCTACATCAACCAGTTGTGCGTGGATGTCGATGGCCTGGACCCCGAGCGTTTCCGCGCGGCGTGGCAGGCGACAATGGATGCCCACGAAATCCTGCGCAGCGGCTTCATCTGGCAGGGCGAGTTGCAGCAACAGTTGCAGACCATCCACCGCCGTCTGGCGCTGCCCTACACCGTGCTCGACTGGCGCGAACGCCATAACGTCGCCCTGGCTCTCAAGGATTTCATTGCCGCTGATCTTGCCATGGGCTTCGACCTGACCCAGGCCGGGCTGCTGCGGGTCACGCTGATTCAACTGAGCGATGAGCGTCATCATCTGATCTTCACTAACCACCATATTTTGATGGATGGCTGGAGCAGCGCGCAGATGCTCGGTGAAGTGCTGCAACGCTATGCCGGTCAACAGCCGCCGCGGCCGGTCAGCCGCTATGCCGATTACATCCAGTGGTTGCAGCGCCAGGACGCCGCCCTCAGCGAAGCGTTCTGGCTGGCGCAGCTGGCCGATCTCCAGGAGCCGACGGTATTGGCGAACGCTGCGGCGGCGGGTGGCGAGGTGCGCCGCGAAAGCGGTCACGCCCTCAGGCATTACCAACTGGATGCGTCGGGTACGGGCCGTCTCAACGCCTTCGCCCGTCAGCAGAAAGTCACCGTCAACACCCTGGTGCAAGCGGCGTGGCTGTTGCTGTTGCAGCGCTATACCGGCAGCGACTGCGTGGCGTTTGGCACCACCGTGGCCGGGCGGCCCGCAGAGCTGGTTGGCATCGAGCAACAGGTCGGCCTGTTCATCAACACCTTGCCGGTGATCGCGGGCTCGCGTCCGGACCAGACCGTCGCGGCCTGGCTGGCCGCCGTACAGGCCCGGAACCTGAGCCTGCGTGAGTTCGAGCACACGCCACTGGCGAGCGTCCAGCGCTGGGCCGGGCAGGGCGGGGGCGCGCTGTTCGACAGCCTGCTGGTGTTCGAAAACTTCCCGATTTCCGCGGCGTTGCAACACGGCACCGCCCAAGGCGTGGTGTTCGGCGAAGTCGCCAACCAGGATCAGACTCACTACCCACTGACCCTGGGCGTGACCCTGGGTGAGACGCTGGCCCTGCACATGAGTTTCGACCAGGCGCATTTCAGCGTTGCAACCATTGAGCGCTTGAGTGCGCAGTTGCTGCTCCTGCTGGAGCGGTTTGCCGAATCCGCCGAGCGCCGTCTCGGCGAGATCGCCCTGGCCAATGACGAGGAGCACAGCGGGCAACAGGCCGCCAATCATCCGCAGCCGTACCCGACCGACATCCCCGTACATCAACGCATTGCCGATCTGGCGGCGCACAAGCCCCACGCCACGGCAGTGATCTTCGACGGCCAGCGTTTCAGCTATGGCGACATCGACCGTCGCGCCAACCGCCTGGCCCACAAGCTCATCGAATTGGGCGTGGGGCCGGAAACCCGCGTTGGCGTGGCCCTGCCGCGCAGCGAAGGGGTGATCGTCGCGCTGCTGGCGGTGCTCAAGGCCGGCGGCGCCTATGTGCCGCTGGACACCAGCTACCCACGGGAACGCCTGGCGTACCTGATCGAGGATTCCGGGCTGGCGCTGTTGCTCACCGACTCCCGGGTATCGGCGCAGTTGCCGTTGGAAGGCGCCGACCAGGTGCTTGAACTCGATCGCCTGGACGTGAGCCAGCAATCGGCGGATGCGCCTTCGGTCAGCGTCGATCCGCAGAACCTCGCCTACGTGATCTACACCTCCGGCTCCACCGGCAACCCCAAAGGCGTGAGCGTGGCCCACGGTCCGCTGGCGATGCACTGCCAGGCCATCGGCGAGCGCTACGAGATGCGTGACAGCGATTGCGAATTCCATTTCATGTCGTTCGCCTTCGACGGTGCCCATGAGCGCTGGCTCACCAGCCTGACCCACGGCGCCTCGCTGCTGATTCGCGATGACAGCTTGTGGACCCCGGAACAGACCTACAACGCGATGCGCGAACACGGCGTGACGGTGGCGGCATTCCCGCCGGTGTACCTGCAACAACTGGCCGAGCACGCCGAGCGCGAGGGCAACCCGCCGAAGGTGCGCATCTACTGCTTCGGCGGCGATGCGGTGCCCAATGTCAGCTTCGAACGGGTCAAGCGCGCCCTCGATCCGGACTTCATCATCAACGGCTACGGCCCGACCGAAACCGTGGTCACCCCGCTGATCTGGAAGGCTGGCCGCGACGTGGCGTGTGGCGCCGCCTATGCGCCCATCGGCAGCCGCATCGGTGACCGCAGCGCCTACGTGCTCGACGCCGACTTGAACCTGCTGCCCCAAGGCATGGCAGGTGAGCTGTACCTGGGCGGCACCGGCCTGGCGCGGGGTTACCTGAACCGTCCGGGCCTGACGGCCGAGCGCTTTGTCGCCGACCCGTTCAGCACGGGCGGCGGGTTGCTCTACCGCACCGGCGATCTGGTGCGCCAACGCGCCGATGGCATTTTTGATTACCTGGACCGTATCGACAATCAAGTGAAGATCCGTGGCTTCCGCATCGAGCTGGGGGAAGTCGAAGCCAGCCTGCAAGCCCTTGAAGGCGTGCGCGAAGCGGTTGTCGTGGCGCAGGAAGGTGCTGCTGGCAGCGGCAAGCGCCTGGTCGCCTATGTGGTGGCCAATGAGGCCGTGCAAAAGGATTTCGCCGAGCACCTGCGCGAACAACTCAAGACGACATTGCCGGCGCACATGGTACCGGCCTATCTGCTGCTGCTCGATCGCCTGCCGCTGACCCCCAACGGCAAGCTCGACCGCAAGAACCTGCCCAAGCCCGACGTCAGCCAATTGCAGCAATCCTACGTGGCCCCGCGCAGCGCGCTGGAGCAGCAACTGGTGTCGATCTGGCAGGACGTGCTCAAGCTTGAACGCGTGGGCCTGCGGGACAACTTCTTCGAACTGGGCGGCGATTCCATCGTCTCGATCCAGGTGGTTAGTCGCGCGCGGCTGGTCGGTATCCACTTCACGCCGAAGGATCTGTTCCAGCACCAGACCATCGAGGCGCTGGCCGCCATGGCACAGACGGGCGCGCGACTGCAATTGATCGACCAGCAACCCGCGACCGGCGAAACCGCACTGCTGCCGATTCATCAATGGTTCTTCACCCAGCCGATCCCCGACCGCCATCACTGGAACCAGTCGGTGATGCTCAAGCCGACCCAGGCACTCGATCCCCAGGCATTGGAGCGGGCCTTGGGTGCGCTGGTCCTGCACCACGACAGCCTGCGCCTGGACTTCATCGAGCAGGACGAACGCTGGACCGCGCGTTATCGCGATGTCGAGGCGCAGGCCGCCGACACGCTGCTCTGGCAAGCCGATGTCGCCGATCTCGCCGCACTCGAAGTGCTGGGCAACCAGGCCCAGCGCAGCCTGCGACTGGCGGGCGGGCCGCTGATCCGCGCACTGCTGGCGAACCTCGCCGATGGCACCCAGCGGCTGTTGCTGATCGTCCATCACCTGGTGGTGGACGGTGTGTCCTGGCGGATTCTGTTCGAAGACCTGCAAAGCGCTTATCGGCAGGTCCTCACCGACGCGACGGTGCAATTGCCGGCCAAGACCAGCGCGGTCAACGCCTGGACCGCTGCGTTGCAGGACTATGCCGCCAGCGCACCCTTGCAGGCCGAGTTGGGCTTTTGGCAGCGGCAGTTACAGGGCGCCTCGGCGAGCTTGCCGTGGGACAACCCCGAGGGTGGGCAGCAACAGGGGCAAGCCGTGACGATCCGCACGGCTCTGGACAAGAACCTCACCCGGCAATTGCTGCAGCAAGCACCGGCGGCCTATCGCACCCAGGTCAACGACCTGCTGCTGACGGCGCTGGCACGGGTGATGGTGCGCTGGACCGGTGATGACAGTGTGTGGGTGCAACTCGAAGGCCACGGCCGTGAGGATCTGTTCACCGACATTGACCTGAGCCGTACCGTCGGCTGGTTCACCAGCCTGTTCCCGGCCCGATTGACGCCGGTAGCGGATGACCTTGGCGCCTCGCTGAAGCAGATCAAGGAACAACTGCGGGCCATCCCCAACAAGGGCGTTGGCTTCGGGGCCTTGGCGCACCTGGGCGATGACGCCGCACGTCAAACCCTGCAAGCCTTGCCGAAACCGCAACTGACGTTCAACTACCTCGGCCAGTTCGACGGCAGTTTCGATGCGGCCGCCGATGCCTTGTTCGTCCCGACCACAGAGCGCGGCGGCGAGGAAGTGAACCTGCAAGGTCCGCTGGGCAGCCCGCTGGCCCTTGACGGCCAAGTGTTCGGCGGCGAGCTGGACCTGAGCTGGACCTTCAGCGGCGAGCTGTTCAATACCGCGACCATCCAGCGCCTGGCCGATGACTACGTGCAAGAGCTCACTGCGCTCATCGCCCATTGCTGCGACAGTCACAGCGGTGGCGTGACGCCGTCGGATTTCCCCCTGGCGCGGCTGACCCAGGCGCAACTGGACACCCTGGTCCAGGCACCTCAGGCCATCGACGACATCTACCCGTTGTCGCCGATGCAGCAGGGCATGCTGTTTCACACCTTGCTCGGGCAGGGCGGCGGCGACTACATCAACCAGATGCGCCTCGACGTCGAAGGCGTCGATCCGCAGCGTTTCCGCGCCGCCTGGCAAGCGGTGGTCGATGCCCATGACATCCTGCGCACCGGGTTCTTCTGGCAGGGTGACCTGGAGCAGCCGGTGCAAATCGTCCAGCGTCAGGTCGAGGTGCCGTTCCGTGTGCTCGACTGGAACGGGCGGACGGAGATTGAGGGTGCCTTGCAAACCCTCGCCGATGAAGAGCGAGCTCAAGGCGTGGACCTGACCCGGGCGCCGCTGATGCGCCTGGTGCTGGTGCGCATCGGCACGGATCGGCATCACCTGATCTACACCAACCATCACATCCTGATGGATGGCTGGAGCAGCGCGCAGTTGCTCGGCGAAGTCTTGCAGCACTACCGCGGCGACGCGGTCGCTCGCCCGGCTGGGCGTTATCGCGATTACATTGCCTGGTTGCAACGCCAGGACGCGGGCCTCGGCGAAAGGTTCTGGACGCAACAGTTGCGCACGCTGGATGAGCCGGTGCGCCTGGCCCAGGTGTTTGCGCGCCCGGCGCAGGACGTCTCGGCTAACCTGTACGGCCATCATCCTGTGCAACTGGATGCGCAGCAGACCCAACGCCTGGCCGAATTCGCCCGCCAATCCAAAGTCACCGTCAACACCCTGGTGCAAGCGGCCTGGCTGTTGCTCTTGCAACGCTACACCGGCAAAGCCAGCGTGGCGTTCGGCGCGACGGTGGCGGGGCGGCCGGCGGACCTGGTGGGCGTCGAGGGCCAGATCGGCCTGTTCATCAACACCTTGCCGGTCATCGCCAGCCCGCGTCCGGAACAGACGCTGGGCGACTGGCTGCACAGCGTCCAGGCGCAGAACCTGGCCTTGCGCGAGTTCGAGCACACGGCGTTGTTCGACATCCAGCGCTGGGCCGGGCTGGGCGGCGAAGCGTTGTTCGACAACATTCTGGTGTTCGAGAACTACCCGATTTCCGAAGCCCTGGAGCACGGTGCGCCTGACGGCGTGCGTTTCGGTGCCGTGGATAACCTGGAACAGACCCACTACCCGCTGACCCTGCTGGTCAGCCTTGGTGCCGAGCTGGCGGTGCAGTTCAGCTACCAGTACGCCAGTTTCGCCCCGGCCTCGGTCGAGCAGATCGGCGTGCATCTGCGGCGCTTGCTGCTGCAAATGACCGACGGCACGCAACGACCCCTGGGGGAACTGAGCTTGCTCGACAGCGGTGAAACCCACCAGCAGGTGCAAGGCTGGAACGCCACCGCCGCCGCTTATCCGGATGAGCATTGCGTCCATCGGCTGTTCGAGGCCCAGGCCCGCCGAACGCCGGATGCCACCGCGCTGGTGTTCGCTGAACAGGCGCTAAGCTACGCCGAACTCAACGTCCGGGCCAACCGTCTGGCCCATCGCTTGATCGAGCAAGGCGTCGGGCCCGATCAGTTGGTTGGCGTCGCCCTGGAGCGTGGCGTGGAGATGATTGTCGCCTTGCTGGCCATCCTCAAGGCCGGTGGCGCCTACGTGCCGCTCGACCCGCAATACCCGGCCGACCGGCTGGCGCACATGATCGAAGACAGCGGCATCGAACTGCTGCTGACCCAACGTTCGCAGCTCAACCAGCTACCGCTGAACTGTGGGAGCGAGCCCGTGGGAGCAAAGCTTGCTCGCGATGGCGGTGGTTCAGTCAATGGTGATGGTGGGTGTGCCGACGCTATCGCGAGCAAGCTTTGCTCCCACAGGCTCGCTCCCTCAGGGGCGGGGGTTGGCGTTAAGACATTGGTGTTGGATCAGGAGGGGGACTGGCTCGACGGTTATGCCGACGAGGCGCCGGCGACGCGCCTGGATGCGGAGCACTTGGCCTACGCCATCTACACCTCCGGCTCCACTGGCAAACCCAAAGGCGTGATGGTGCGGCACGGGGCGCTGGTGAATTTCGTTGCCAGCATGGTCCGCGAACCGGGTATCGCCGCCAGTGATCGAGTGCTGTCACTGACCACGTTCTCGTTCGACATCTTCGGCCTGGAACTCTATGGCGCGCTGTTGAGCGGTGCCTGCGTGGTGCTGGTGGACAAGCAGAGCGCCCACGACCCCGAAGCGCTGCTCAAGACCATCGACCAGCAACAGGTCAGCGTGGTCCAGGCCACGCCATCGACCTGGCGCATGCTGCTCGACCACCCGGCGTCCGCCTTGCTGGCCGGGTGCAAATGCCTGTGCGGTGGCGAGGCGTTGGCCGAGGACCTGGCGGAGCGGTTGCTGGATGTCGCCGGCGAAGTCTGGAACCTGTACGGCCCGACCGAAACCACCATCTGGTCGGCGGCCTACCGCTTGACCGCCGAGCAGCGCCTGCCCTACCTCGGCCGGCCGATCGCCAACACCGCGTTGTACATCGTCGGCGATCACTTCGCGCCGAACCCGGTCGGGCTCATCGGCGAACTGTTGATTGGCGGCGACGGCCTGGCCCGGGGTTACCACGACCGTGCGGCGCTCACCGCCGAGCGCTTCCTGCCGGACCCGTTCGGCAACGGCGCGCGGCTGTACCGCACCGGTGACCTGGCGCGCCAGCGGGGCGACGGCGTGATCGAGTACATCGGCCGGGTCGATCATCAGGTGAAGATCCGCGGTTTCCGCATCGAACTGGGGGAAATCGAAGCCTGCCTGCTGGCCCAGGCGTCGATCCGCGAAGCGGTGGTGGTGCCGCAACAAGGGCCGGGCGGCCTGCAGTTGGTGGCATACCTGATCGCCGCGCATCCAGAAACGGCGGAACCGGCGGCCCTGCGCGACGCCCTCAAGGCCCAGCTCGCGCCTTTGCTGCCCGACTACATGATGCCGGCGCACTGGCTGTTGCTCGAACGCTTCCCGCTGACCCCCAACGGCAAGCTCGACCGCAAGGCCTTGCCGCTGCCGGACGCCCAGCAACTGCTACGCGCCTACGTGGCGCCCGAGGGCCCGCTGGAGCAGGGCATCGCCGCCATCTGGCAAGACGTGCTCAAGCTCGAGCGGGTAGGGCGCGACGACAACTTCTTTGAACTGGGCGGGCATTCCCTGCTGGCGACGCAAGCGACGGCGCGCCTGCAAATGCAGCAAGGCGCCGCGGTGCCCCTGGACTTGCTGTTCAGCACCCCATCCCTGGCCGACTACGCCGCGCAACTGGCGGCCCACCTGACCCCTCACTCCAGCGACGACCTGAGTGAGATGCATGCTTTCCTGGCAGACCTGGAGACCCTTTGAATGACTCAGCTCGATAACCTGTCTCTGGTTCAGCGATTTATCCGTTTACCGCTCGCCCAACGGCAAGCGTTCTTGCACAAGCTGCACAGCAAGAATATGAGCCTGGCGGCGTTGCCGATCCCGGCGATGCGCGACGAGTTCGCGACGCTCGACCTGTCCTACGCCCAGGAACGCCAGTGGTTCCTTTGGCAACTGGACCGCCACAGCGCGGCCTACCATGTGCCCACGGCGCTGCGCCTGCGCGGCGCCCTCGACCTGTCGGCGTTGCAACGCAGTTTCGACGCCTTGCTGGCCCGTCACGACGTGCTGCGCACGGTATTCATCGACAGCCCGCAAGGGCCCCAACAAGTGGTGCAGGCGAGTTTGAGCCTGGCGATTGAGCCGCAAGCAGCGGATGAGGCCATGCTCAAAGCCCTGATTGATGACGAAATCGCCAGACTGTTCGACCTGCAACAGGGCCCGCTGCTGCGGGTCAAACTGCTGCAACTCGCCGCGGACGACCATGTGCTGGTGCTGACCCAGCACCACATCATTTGCGACGGTGCGTCGGCGCAGATCATGGTCAATGACCTGGTCCAGCTCTACGCCGCCCACCGCAGCGGCCAAGCGCCGAGCCTGGCGCCTCTGCCGATCCAGTACGCCGATTATGCGATCTGGCAGCGCAAATGGATGGAGGCCGGCGAACTGGAGCGGCAACTGGCCTATTGGACCGAACGGCTGGGGGACGGCGGCGAAGTCCTGCCGTTGCCAACGGACCGGCCGCGCCCGGCGGTGCAGAGCCATCGCGGCGCACGCCTGGACCTGACCGTTGACGCCGGGCTGACCCAGGGCCTGAAGCAATTGGCCCAGCGCGAATCCTCGACGCTGTTCATGGTCTTGCTGGCGTCGTTCCAGGCCTTGTTGCACCGCTACAGCGGCCAATCGGACATCCGTGTCGGCGTACCGGTGGCCAACCGTAATCGCCCTGAAACCGAAGGCCTGATCGGCTTTTTCGTCAACACCCAAGTGCTTAATGCCCAGGTGCGCGGCGACCTGCCTTTCGAGCAATTGCTGGCGCAGGTCAAGCAGGCCTCGCTGGGCGCACAGGCCCATCAAGACCTGCCGTTCGAGCAGTTGGTGCAGGCACTGGCACCCCAGCGGCAGGCGAGCCATAGCCCGCTGTTCCAGGTGATGTTCAACCACCAGAGCAGCGGCGCAACCCAGGCCTTGCAATTGCCGGGGTTGCAGGTCGAGAGCCTCGACTGGAGCTCCCACACTGCCCAGTTCGACTTGACCCTCGACACCCACGAGACCCTCGGTGAACTCGCCGCATCCCTGAGCTACGCCACTGAGCTGTTCGACGCCAGCACCGTGCAGCGCCTCGCCGAGCACTGGCTGAACCTGTTGCATGGCATCGTTGCCAATCCCGGCCAACGTATCGGTGAATTGCCGTTGCTGACGGCCGCCGAGCACCGGCAACACATCACCCAATGGAACCCGGTCCCGCGCAGCTTCCCGGGCGAGGCCTGCCTGCATCAGCGCATCGCCGAACAGGCGCGCTTGCGTCCCGACGCCGTCGCGTTGCGTTTCAACACCCAAACCCTGACCTACGGCGAACTCAACGCCCAGGCCAACCGCCGCGCCCATCAGTTGATCGCCCTCGGCGTCGGCCCGGATGTATTGGTGGGATTGGCCGCCGAGCGGGGCTTCGACATGCTGGTGGGCCTGCTGGCGATCCTCAAGGCCGGCGGCGCCTACGTGCCGCTGGACCCGACGTATCCCCAGGATCGCCTGGCCTACATGATGCAGGACAGCGGCATTCGCTTGCTGCTGACCCAAGCGGCTCTAGTCGATCAATTACCGGTGCCGGATGGCGTGCAGACGCTGCTGTTGGACGCCGACGTCAGTGCTTTCACCAACAACGATCCGCACGTAGCAATGGACGCCGCGAACCTCGCCTACGTGATCTACACCTCCGGCTCCACCGGTAATCCGAAAGGCACCTTGCTGCCGCACCACAACGTGCTGCGTCTGTTCGAAGCCACCGAGCCCTGGTTCAACTTCGGCGCGGAGGATGTCTGGAGCCTGTTCCATTCCTACGCGTTCGACTTCTCGGTCTGGGAAATTTTCGGCGCACTGCTCCACGGTGGCGAGCTGTTGATCGTGCCGTATGACATCAGCCGCTCACCGCAGCAGTTCCATGAACTGCTGTGCGACGCCGGGGTGACGGTGCTCAACCAGACGCCATCGGCGTTCAGGCAACTGATGCACGAAGCCTGCACCGATGACCGAGCCAATGCCTTGCGCTACGTGGTGTTCGGCGGCGAGGCGCTGGACGTCAAGTCCCTGCGCCCATGGTTCGAGCGCTTCGGCGATGCGGCGCCGCAACTGATCAACATGTACGGCATCACCGAAACCACCGTGCACGTGACCTACCGTCCGCTGTCCGTAGCCGACTTGGAGCAGGACGCCAGCAGCCCGATTGGCGAGCCGATTGCCGACCTGTCGTGGTATCTGCTGGACGGCGACCTCAACCCGGTGCCAAAAGGTTGCATCGGTGAACTGTACGTGGGTCGCGCCGGCCTGGCCCGGGGTTACCTGAATCGTGGCGACCTCACCGCGTTGCGTTTCATCCCCGACCCGTTCGGCGAAAGCGGCGCACGTTTGTACCGCACCGGTGACCTGGCGCAGTACCGCAGCGACGGCGTGATCGAGT
>NZ_JAGDEZ010000041.1:0-22686 GCF_017498305.1 Pseudomonas sp. OA65 | reverse complement strand
ACGTCGGTCGTATTGACCATCAAGTGAAGATCCGCGGTTTCCGCATCGAACTGGGCGAGATCGAAGCGCGCCTGAATGCCTTGGATTCCGTGCGCGAAGCGTTGGTGCTGGCCCAGGAAGGGCCGAGCGGCCAGCAACTGGTGGCTTACGTGATCCCGGCGCAAATCGGCGAAGACGAAGCGGGCCTACGCGATCAAATCAAGATTCAGCTCAAGGCCGATCTGCCGGACTACATGGTGCCGACGCACCTGCTGTTCCTCGAGCAATGGCCATTGACCGCCAACGGCAAGCTCGACCGCAAGGCCTTGCCCGCCGCGGACGCCAGCCAGGTCCAGCAGGATTACGTGGCGCCACGAAGCGAGCTGGAACAACAGATCGCCGCGATCTGGCAAGACGTGCTCAAGGTCGAGCGGGTCGGCTTGAGCGATAACTTCTTCGAACTGGGCGGCCACTCGCTGCTGGCGACGCAGATGGTGTCGCGCATTCGCCAGGCCCTCGGCCTGAACCTGCAACTGCGCCAGTTGTTCGAGAACGCCAGCCTTGAGGCTTGTGTGGCGGCGCTGATGGACGGCGACGTGGCACGGCCGGCGAGCATCCCGCGTCTTTCCCGGGACCAGGCGCCGCTGCCGCTGTCCTACGCCCAGCAGCGCCAGTGGTTCCTCTGGCAGATGGAGCCCGACAGCGCGGCGTACCACATTCCGGCGGCGCTGCGGATTCAGGGCGACCTGGACCTGGAGGCTTTGCAACAGAGTTTCGCCGCCTTGGTGCGGCGCCACGAAAGCCTGCGTACCACCTTCGTCCAGGTCGATGAGCAAGCGTTCCAGGTCATTCACCCGCAGATGAACCCAGTGGTAATCCCGCAGATGCTCGAGGGCGGCAATGAACAGATCCAGGCCTTCGTCCGCCAGCAGATCGCCCAGCCCTTCGACCTGCAAAACGGCCCGCTGCTGCGGGTCGGCCTGCTGCGGGTGGCGGCCGATGAGCACGTGCTGGTGCTGACCCAGCACCACATCGTCTCCGATGGCTGGTCGATGCAATTGCTGGTGCAGGAACTGATGCAGGGTTATGCCGCGTGCCGCCAGGGTGAGTCCCTGGCATTGGCCGAGCTGCCGATCCAGTACGCCGATTACGCGGTATGGCAACGTCAGTGGATGGACGCCGGCGAGCGGGAACGGCAACTGGCGTATTGGACCGATGTGCTGGGGGGCGAGCAGCCGTTGCTGACGCTGCCCACCGACCGGCCGCGCCCGACCCGGCAGAGTTTTGCCGGCGCCCGCCTGGCGATCGACTTGCCGCAGGCCTTGGGCCAACGGCTGCGACAGCTGGCCCAGCGCGAAGGCAGCACGCTGTTCATGGTCTTGCTGGCCTCGTTCCAAGCCTTGCTGCACCGCTACAGCGGCCAGTCGGACATTCGTGTCGGCGTGCCCATCGCCAACCGCAACCGGGTGGAAACCGAAGGCCTGATCGGCTTTTTCGTCAACACCCAAGTACTCAAGGCCGAGGTCGATCCGCAGCAGCGTTTCAGTCAATTGCTGGCGCAGGTCAAACAGGCGGCCATCGGCGCCGAGGCCCATCAGGACCTGCCGTTCGAACAACTGGTCGAAGCCCTGCGACCTGAACGCAACCTGAGCCACAGCCCGTTGTTCCAAGTGTTGTACAACCACCAGAGCGTGGCTCGCCAGGCACTGCCGGCGCTGCCCGGTCTGGTGATCAAGGCTCAGGAATGGGAAAGCCAGACTGCCCAGTTCGACCTGACCCTCGACACCCTGGAAGCCGAGGGTGAACTCGGTGCGGCGCTGACTTATGCCACTGACCTGTTCGACGCCAGCACCGTGCAGCGCCTGGCCGAGCACTGGCTGAACCTGCTGCACGGCATCGTTGCCAATCCCGGCCAACGTATCGGTGAATTACCGTTGCTGACGGCCACCGAGCACCGGCAACACATCACCCAATGGAACCCGGCCCCGCGCAACTTCCCGGGCGAGGCCTGCCTGCATCAGCGCATCGCCGAACAGGCGCGCTTGCGTCCCGACGCCGTCGCTTTGCGTTTCAACACCCAAACCCTGACCTACGGCGAACTCAACGCCCAGGCCAACCGCCGCGCCCATCAGTTGATCGCCCACGGCGTCGGCCCGGATGTATTGGTGGGATTGGCGGCCGAGCGGGGCTTCGACATGCTGGTGGGCCTGCTGGCGATCCTCAAGGCCGGCGGCGCCTACGTGCCGCTGGACCCGACGTATCCCCAGGATCGTCTGGCCTACATGATGCAGGACAGCGGCATTCGCTTGCTGCTGACTCAAGCGGCTCTAGTCGATCAATTACCGGTGCCGGAAGGCGTGCAGACGCTGCTGCTGGACGCCGATGTCAGCACTTTCGCCGACAGCGATCCGCACGTCGCAATGGACGCCGCGAACCTCGCCTACGTGATCTACACCTCCGGCTCCACCGGTAATCCGAAAGGCACCTTGCTGCCGCACCACAACGTGCTGCGTCTGTTCGAGGCCACCGAACCTTGGTTCAACTTCGGCGCGGAGGATGTCTGGAGCCTGTTCCATTCCTACGCGTTCGACTTCTCGGTCTGGGAAATTTTCGGCGCACTGCTCCACGGTGGCGAGCTGTTGATCGTGCCGTATGACGTCAGCCGCTCACCGCAGCAGTTCCATGAACTGCTGTGCGACGCCGGGGTGACGGTGCTCAACCAGACACCGTCGGCGTTCAAGCAGTTGATGCACGAAGCCTGCGCCGATGACCGGGCCAACGCCTTGCGCTACGTGGTGTTCGGCGGCGAGGCGCTGGACGTCAAGTCCTTGCGCCCGTGGTTCGAGCGCTTCAGCGATGCGGCGCCGCAGTTGATCAACATGTACGGGATCACCGAAACCACCGTGCACGTGACCTACCGTCCGCTGTCGATAGCCGACCTGGAACAGCACGCCAGCAGCCCGATTGGCGAGCCGATTGCCGACCTGTCGTGGTATCTGCTGGACGGGGATTTGAACCCGGTGCCGAAAGGTTGCATCGGTGAACTGTACGTCGGTCGCGCCGGCCTGGCCCGTGGCTATTTGAATCGTGGCGACCTCACCGCATTGCGTTTCATCCCCGATCCGTTCGGCGAAAGCGGCGCACGTTTGTACCGCACCGGTGACCTGGCGCAGTACCGCAGCGACGGCGTGATCGAGTACGTCGGTCGTATTGACCATCAAGTGAAGATCCGCGGTTTCCGCATCGAACTGGGCGAGATCGAAGCGCGCCTGAATGCCTTGGATTCCGTGCGCGAAGCGTTGGTGCTGGCCCAGGAAGGGCCGAGTGGCCAGCAACTGGTGGGTTACGTGATCGCGGCCCACGTCACCGAAGACCCAGCCGACCTACGCGAGCAGATCAAGACCCAGCTCAAGGCCGAGCTGCCGGACTACATGGTGCCGACGCACCTGTTGTTCCTCGAACAATGGCCGTTGACCGCCAACGGCAAGCTCGACCGCAAAGCCTTGCCCACCGCCGACGCTAGCCAGGTCCAGCAGGCCTACGTGGCGCCACGAAGCGAGCTGGAACAACAGATCGCCGCGATCTGGCAAGACGTGCTCAAGGTCGAGCGGGTCGGCTTGAGCGATAACTTCTTCGAGTTGGGCGGCGACTCGATTGTCTCCATCCAAGTGGTCAGCCGCGCCCGCCAGGCGGGCATTCGCTTTACTCCCAAAGATTTGTTCCAGCACCAGACCGTGCAGGCGCTGGCAGGTGTCGCCCAGACCGGTGGGGAAGCGTCGGCAATCGATCAGGCGCCGGCCGAAGGGTCGACGCCGCTGTTGCCGATTCAACAGGCGTTTTTCGCCGAGGCGATTCCCCAGCGTCATCACTACAACCAGTCGGTGCTGCTGCAACCGGCCAGTCCGTTGCAAGCATCGGTGGTGGAGCAGGCTTTGCAGGCGTTGGTGCTGCACCACGACGCCTTGCGTTTGTCCTTTAATGAAACCGCCGAAGGTTGGCGCGCCGAGCACCGTGAGGTGGCGGCGCAACAGCAAGCTTGGGGGAATGACGGTTTGCTGTGGCAGCGTGACGTCGCCGATGCCAGCGCGCTGGAAACCCTCGCCAATCAGGCCCAGCGCAGCCTCGACCTGCACGCCGGGCCGCTGTTGCGCGGCGTCCTGGCGACCTTGGCCGACGGCAGCCAGCGCCTGTTGCTGGTGGTCCATCACCTGGCGGTGGACGGTGTGTCGTGGCGGATCCTGTTCGACGACCTGCAAACCGCCTACCAGCAGTTGCTCGCCGGCCAAAGGCTGCAACTGCCGGCCAAGACCAGTTCGGTCAAGGTGTTTGCCGAGCAGTTGCAGGCCCACGCCCGCAGCGCGGAACTGCAACAGCAATTGGCCTACTGGCAAGGGCAACTGCACGACGCCCCGACCGACCTGCCGTGCCTCGACCCCGAGGCGATCGGGCAAAACCACGAGGCCGTCACCGTTCATACACGGCTCGACGCGCACTTGACCCGGCAGTTGCTGCAAGAGGCGCCGGCGGCCTATCGCACCCAGGTCAACGACCTGTTGCTCACGGCCCTGGCCCGGGTGATCTGCCGCTGGACCGGTCACGACAGCCTGTTGCTGCAGCTCGAAGGCCATGGCCGCGAAGAGCTGTTCGCCAACGTCGACCTGACTCGCACGGTGGGGTGGTTCACCAGCCTGTTCCCGGTGCGGTTGTCGCCAGCCGTCGAACTGGCGGATTCGATCAAGTCGATCAAGCAGGGGCTGCGGACGATTCCCGACAAAGGCGTGGGGTTCGGTGCGCTGCGTTACCTGGGCGACGACGCCAGTCGGGCGGCCCTGGAAGCCCTGCCGGTGCCGCGCATCACCTTCAATTATCTCGGCCAGTTCGACGGCAGTTTCGATCAGGACCAAGGCGCGCTGTTCAGCCCTGCCAGCGAAAGCGCCGGTGACGAGCAAAGCCCGCTGACCACCTTGGGCAACTGGCTGACGCTCAACGGCCAGGTGTTCGATGGCGCGCTGCGGTTGGGCTGGACGTTCAGCCCGCGACAGTTCGAGCCGGCGACCATTCAGCAATTGGCCGATGACTACGCCAGCGAGCTGGCGCTGTTGATCGCCCATTGCTGCGACCCGACGAACCAGGGCATGACGCCGACGGATTTCCCCCTGGCCGGCCTGACCCAGGCGCAGCTCGATGGCCTGGCGCTGTCGGCGCGCGCGGTGGAAGACCTTTACCCGCTGGCGCCGATGCAACAGGGCATGTTGTTCCACAGCCTCTACGAAGCGGGCAGCGGCCAGTACATCAACCAGATGCGCCTGGACATCGAAGGCCTCGACCCCCGGCGTTTCGAGGCGGCCTGGCAAGCGGCGGTCGATGCCCATGACATTTTGCGCAGCAGTTTTATCTGGCAGGGCAGCGAGCGCCCGGTGCAGGTGGTGCACAAGCAGGTGCGCGTGCCGTTCGCTTCGCTGGACTGGAGCGCCCGTGCCGATGCCAGCCACGCCCTGGACGCACTGGCGGATGCCGAGCGCGAGCAGGGCTTCGACCTGGCCTGTGCTCCGTTACTGCGCCTGGTGCTGGTGCACACCGCCGAGCGGCGTTATCACCTGATCTACACCCATCACCACATCCTGATGGATGGCTGGAGCAACTCGCAGTTGCTCGGCGAGGTGCTGCAACGCTATGCCGGCCAGGCCCTGCCGCGCCCGGCCGGGCGCTATCGGGACTACATTGCCTGGCTGCAAGGCCGCGACGCCCAGGCCAGCGAAACCTTCTGGCTGGCGCAACTGCATCCGCTGGAGGCGCCGACGCGTCTGGCCGAGCCCCGTTTCGCGCCGCTGCAATCGGCGCTGGAAAGCAGCCACGCCAGCCACTATCACGACCTGACGCCCGGGCAGACCCAACGCCTGAGCGAGTTCGCCCGCCAGCAGAAGGTCACCCTCAACACCGTCGTCCAGGCGACCTGGTTGTTGCTGCTGCAGCATTACACCGGACACGCCACCGTGGCCTTCGGCGCCACCGTGTCGGGGCGTCCGAGCGAGCTCAAGGGTGTCGAACAGCAGATCGGCCTGTTCATCAACACCTTGCCGGTCATCGCCCGCCCGCGTCCGGAGCAAGCGCTGAGCGAGCTGCTGCTACAGGTCCAAGGCCAGAACGTGGCCTTGCGCGAGCACGAACATACGCCGCTGTTCGAGATCCAGCGCTGGGCCGGGCAGGGCGGCGACGGTTTGTTCGACACCTTGCTGGTGTTCGAAAACTACCCCGTGTCCCAGGCCCTGCAAGAGCAGGCGCCCTCGGGCTTGAGCTTCGGCAGCGTGGCCAGCCAGGAACAGACTAATTTCCCGTTGACCCTGGCCGTCAATCTAACTGACATCCTGAGCCTGCACTTCACCTATGCCCATGCTGCTTTCCCTACACACACCGTCGAGCGCCTGGCTGAGCAGGTGGCACACATGCTCGCGCAGATGGTGAGCCTGCCGGCCGGCGGTTGCGTGGGCGACATCCAACTGCTGGATGCGGCGACCCGCGACAGGCTGCTGGGCGACTGGAACGCCACGTCGGTGGTGGAACCGCCTCGGCGTCCGGTTCATCAATGGATAGAGGCCCAGGCCCAAAGCAGCCCCGACGCGGTCGCCCTGGTCAGCGAACAGGAAACGCTTACTTACGCCGAGCTCAATGCCCGGGCCAATCGCCTGGCCCATGGCTTGATCGAACGCGGCATCGGCCCCGATGTATTGGTGGGCCTGGCGTTGTCGCGCAGCGTGCAGATGGTCGTTGGCATGCTGGCGGTGCTCAAGGCCGGTGGCGCCTACGTGCCGCTGGACCCGGCCTATCCCCGGGATCGCCTGGCGTACATGGTCGAGGACAGCGGCATCGCCTTGCTGCTCACTGAAACCGCTGTGCTGCCGCTGTTCGGTGACGCTGCCGTGGCCGCGCTGCTGTTGGATCAACCCGGGCCATGGCTGGCCGGCTACAGCGAGCGCGACCCTGGTGTGGACATCGACGGCGAGAACCTGGCTTATGTGATCTACACCTCCGGCTCCACTGGCAAGCCCAAGGGCGTGACCTTGCGCCATGCCGCCCTGAGCAACCACATGGCGTGGATGCAAGGCTGCTTGAAACTGACGACCGCCGACCGCGTCCTGCAAAAAACCGCGATCAGTTTCGATGCCTCGGTCTGGGAGTTCTGGCTGCCGTTGATGAGCGGCGCGCAACTGGTGCTCGCCAGCCCGCACCTGAACCTCGACCTGACCACCCTCTGGGCCGACGTGGCGCGGTGGCGCATCAGCGTGTTGCAAATGGCGCCGTCGCTGTTGCAGGCGTTGCTGCCAGTGGCGACCCGCGAACAGCTGGCCTCCCTGCGCCTGTTGCTGTGCGGTGGCGAAGCCCTCAGCGCGCACCTGTCGCGCCAGGTCATGGCGCTGTTCGAGGGTGAACTGCGCAACCTGTATGGCCCGACCGAAGCGACCATCGACACCAGCAGCCATGCCGTGGTGCGCGACAGCGAGGACGACGCCGAGCGAATCATCGCCATTGGTCGTCCCATCGATAACGTGCGCACCTACGTGCTGGATACGGCATTGCAGCCTTGCGCCGTGGGCGCCGTCGGCGAGTTGCACATCGCCGGTGATTCCCTGGCCCGTGGTTACCACCAGCGACCGGCCCTGAGCGCCGAGCGTTTCATTCCCGATCCGTTCGCCCCCGTTGCGGGCGGTCGCCTGTATCGCACCGGTGACCTGGCGCGTTATGGCGCGGACGGGGTGATCGAGTACCTCGGTCGGATCGACCACCAAGTGAAGATCCGTGGCTTGCGCATCGAGCTGGGGGAAATCGAAGCGCGCCTGCAAGCCGATGGCGATGTGCGCGATGCAGTGGTGCTGGCGCGAGACGACGTGAGCGGGCCGAACCTGGTGGCCTACCTGGTCGGCCAGGACAGCGCCCTGGATTCGGCCAGCCTGGGCGACCGACTCAAGGCGCGACTGGCGGCCCAGGTGCCGGACTTCATGGTGCCGACCCATTGGGTCTGCCTCGACCGCTTGCCGCTGACCCCCAACGGCAAGCTCGATCGCAAGGCCTTGCCGGCACCGGACACCCGTGCCCTGCAATCGGCTTACCTGGCGCCCCGGAGCGACCTGGAGTGTCAGGTCGCGGCGATCTGGCAAGACGTGCTCAAGGTCGAGCAGGTCGGGCTGGGCGACGACTTCTTCGAGCTGGGCGGGCATTCGCTGCTGGTGGTGAGCGTGGTCTCGCGCCTGCAACTGGAACTGGGCCTGACCTTGACCCCGCAACTGATTTTCCAATTCCCGGTACTCGGCGCGTTCGTGGCGCAACTCGAGCCTGCCGGCGACCCCATGAGTACGTCGAAATTGAGCAAGCTTGAAGCGCTGCTCGATGAATTTGAGGAGGTTTGATGGACACCGCTGTCGCACAACGTATTGCCAGGCGCTTCATAACGCTGCCGCTGGAAAAGCGTCGCTTGTACTTGCAGAAAATGCTCGAAGAGAACGTTTCCCCGGCGAACCTGCCCATTGCGCCTGTCAGTGCCGAGTTCGACACGTTGTCGCTGTCGTTTGCCCAGGAACGCCAATGGTTCCTCTGGCAGTTGGACCCCGAGAGCGCGGCTTATCACATGCCCACGGCCCTGCGCTTGCGCGGGCCGCTGGACATCGCTGCGCTGGAGCAGAGTTTCACGGCGTTGGTGGCGCGTCACGAGAGCCTGCGCACCACCTTCCAGATCCATGGCGAGCAGGTCGTGCAGCACGTGCACGCGGCGGCGCCGGTGCGTTTGCAGGCCGACGCCCTGGAACCAATGCCGGACGAGACGCAACTACGCCGATTGATCGAAGCAGAAACCCGCCAGCTCTTCGACCTGCAACAGGGGCCGCTGCTGCGCACGCGCCTGCTGCGGTTGGCGGTGGATGATCACGTGCTGATCGTGACCTTGCACCACATCGTTGCCGATGGCTGGTCGATGCAGGTGATGGTCGAGGAATTGGTCGACGGCTACGCCGCCTTCAGCCAGGGCCGCGCGCTGGAACTACCGGCGCTGCCGATCCAGTACACCGACTACGCCATCTGGCAGCGGCACTGGATGGAAGCGGGCGAGCGCGAACGCCAGTTGGAATACTGGACCGCACGCTTGGGTGGCCAGCAACCGGTGCTGGAATTGCCGACCGACTTCCCCCGTCCGGCGGTGATGAGCTATCGCGGCGCGCGGCTGGAGCTCGCCATCGACGGGGTACTGGCCGGCGACCTCAAGCACATGGCCCAGCGTGAGGGCGTCAGCCTGTTCATGATTTTGCTGGCCTCGTTCCAGGCGCTGCTGCATCGCTACAGCGGCCAGAACGACATCCGCGTCGGCGTGCCGACGGCCAACCGCAACCGGGTCGAGACCGAGCGCCTGATCGGCTTTTTCGTCAACACCCAAGTGCTCGACAGCGATGTGCAGAGCGAGGATGCGTTTGGCGCCTTGCTGCAACAAGTGAAACAGACAGCCCTGGGCGCCCAGGCTCACCAGGAGCTGCCGTTCGAACAATTGGTCGAAGCGTTGCAGCCTGAGCGCAACCTGAGCCACAGCCCGCTGTTCCAAGTGATGTTCAACCACCGGACCCAAGGCCCGGCGGGCGAGGGGCCGGTCGGTGCGTTGCAAGTCGAGGGGCTGAGCTGGGACTCGCACACGGCACAATTCGACCTGACCCTGGAAACCGTCGAGCATGGCGAAGGCCTTTCGGCTGCACTGATTTATGCCACCGACCTGTTTGGCGCCGAGACGATTGCGCGCATGGCCGGGCATTGGCAGAACCTGTTGCGCGCCATCGTGGCCGACCCGGCGCAGCGCATCGGTGTATTGCCGTTGCTCGACGCGGCCGAGCGCCAGGCCTTGCTCGACGACGGCCAGCGCACCGCGGTGCCGGCGCCCGAGGCGGGTTTTGTCCACCAACTATTCGAAAGACAAGCGGCGCGCACCCCGGACGCCCCGGCGCTGGTGATCGACGGCGAGCGCTGGAGCTACGGCCAACTCAATGCCCGGGCCAATCAACTGGCGGGGAAACTGCAGAGCCTCGGCGTGACATCCGATGTCCTGGTGGGCATTGCCGTGGAGCGCAGCGCGCACATGGTGGTGGGCCTGCTGGCGATCCTCAAGGCCGGCGGCGCCTACTTGCCGCTGGACCCGGCGTTCCCCCAGGACCGCCTGGCGTACATGATCGAAGACAGCGGCATCGAGCTGCTGCTGACCCAACGTTCGCTGCTCAACCAGCTACCGCTGTCCTGTGGGAGCGAGCCTGTGGGGGCAAAGCTTGCTCGCGATGGCGGTGGTTCAGTCAATGGTGATGGTGGGTGTGCCGATGCTATCGCGAGCAAGCTTTGCTCCCACAGACTCGATCCCACAGGAATTTGCGTTAACACGCTGGTATTGGACCAGGAGGGCGACTGGCTCGACGGCTATAGCTGCGAGGCGCCCGTGACGCAGCTGGATGCGGAGCACCTGGCCTACGCGATCTACACCTCGGGCTCCACCGGCAAGCCCAAGGGCGTGATGGTGCGCCACGGCGCGCTGACCAACTTCGTCGCGAGCATGGCCAAGGCGCCAGGCATGACGGCCCAGGATCGGGCGTTGTCGCTGACCACGTTCTCGTTCGATATTTTCGGCCTGGAAATCTACGTGCCGCTGATGGTCGGCGCCTGCATCGTGCTGACCGGCCAACATGTCGCCCAGGACCCGTACGCGGTGTTGGCATTGATCGCGGCCGAGCAGGTCAATGTGCTGCAGGCCACGCCGTCGACCTGGCGCATGCTGCTGGACAATGAAAACGCCCAGGGTCTGCGCGGCTGCAAATGCCTGTGCGGTGGCGAGGCGTTGCCCCGGGAACTGGCCGTGCGCATGCTCGCCCTCGGCGGTGGAGTGTGGAACCTCTACGGCCCGACGGAAACCACCATCTGGTCGGCCTTGCACCCGTTGCAAACCCAGGCCGCGCAACCGTGGCTCGGCGGGCCCATCGACAACACCACGCTGTATATCGTCGGTGCCGACCTGATGCCAGTGCCTTATGGCGTGGCCGGGGAATTGCTGATCGGCGGCCAGGGCCTGGCCCGTGGTTATTTCCAGCGCCCGGCGCTGACCGCCGAACGCTTCGTGCCCCATCCGTTTGTCGCCGGCGAGCGCCTGTATCGCACCGGTGACCTGGCGCGTCAGCGTGCCGACGGCCTCCTCGAATACCTCGGGCGCATCGACCATCAAGTGAAGATCCGCGGCTTTCGCATCGAGCTGGGAGAGATCGAGGCACGCCTGCTGGAACAGGACAGCGTGCGCGAAGCGGCGGTGCTGGCCCAGGACGCGCTGGGCGGCCAGGCGTTGGTGGCGTACATCGTGCCGAGTACAGAACTGAGTGACCTGGACACCACCGCCCAGAGCGGCCTGCGCGACAGCCTCACCACACGGCTCAAGGTCAACCTGCCCGACTACATGGTGCCGTCCCACGTGGTGCTGTTGCCGCGCTTCCCGCTGACGCCCAACGGCAAGCTGGATCGCAAGCAATTGCCCAAGCCCGATGCCAGCCAATGGCAGAAAACCTATGTCGCGCCGCAGACGCCCACGCAGCAGGCGGTGGCGACGATCTGGGCCGATATCCTCAAGGTCCAGCGGGTCGGCCTGGACGACAGTTTCTTTGAACTGGGTGGCCACTCGTTGCTGGCGACCCAGGTGATGTCACGGATTCGCCAGCAACTGAATATTCAGGTGCCGTTGCGCCTGTTGTTCGCCCATCACAGCCTGCGGGCGTTTGTCGAGGCCATGGGCACGGCATCGGCACACGATGAAGTGAGCATTCCCCACATTCCTCGCGACCAGCCGCTGGCGCTCTCTTTTGCCCAGCAACGGCAGTGGTTCCTCTGGCAACTGGAACCCACCAGCAGCGCCTATCACATTCCCGCAGCGCTGCGTTTGCGCGGTGCCCTCGACCGTGGCGCGCTGCAACGGAGCTTCGATGCGCTGGTGGCGCGTCATGAGAGCCTGCGTACCCGCTTCGTGCTCGACAACGAGCGCCCCTTGCAAGTGATCGACGAACCGGCACCGCTGGCGCTGGCGATCGAAACGGTCGACGCCACTGTCGATGACCAGGCCTTGCGCGGCCTGATAGAAGCCGAAACCCGGCAATTGTTCGATTTGCAGCGCGGCCCGTTGCTGCGGGTCAAGTGGCTGCAATTGGGGGCTGATGACCATGTGCTGATCCTGACCCAGCACCACATTGTCTCCGATGCCTGGTCGATGCAGATCATGGTCGACGACCTGCTGCAGTTGTACGCAGCTTTCAGCCAGGGCCAGGCCGTGGAACTGGCGCCGCTGCCGATCCAGTACGCCGACTACGCGCACTGGCAGCGGCAATGGCTGGCGGCGGGGGAGCAGCAGCGTCAACTCGACTACTGGATCGAGCAGTTGGGCGGCGAGCAACCGATTCTCGAACTGCCGACCGACCATCCGCGCCCGGCCCAGCAAAGTTATCGCGGCGCACGGCAGCCCATCGTCATCGAACCGGCGTTGGCCGAAGGCCTCAAGCGCCTGGCCCAGCAGCACAACAGCACGCTGTTCATGCTCTTGCTCGCCGGCTTGCAGACCTTGTTGCACCGCTACAGCGGCCAGGACGACATCCGCGTCGGCGTGCCGATTGCCAACCGTAACCGGGTGGAAACCGAGCGCCTGCTGGGCTTCTTCGTCAACACCCAAGTGCTCAAGGCCGACATCGACGGCAACCTGCGATTCGACCAGTTGCTCGATCAGGTCAAGCAACGTGCCCTCGGCGCCCAGGCTCACCAGGATCTGCCGTTCGAACAATTGGTGGAACGGCTGGAGCCAGCGCGCAACCTGAGCCACACGCCGCTGTTCCAGGTGATGTTCAACCATGCCAGCGATGCTCGCCGCGACCTGTCGGCGTTGCCGGGCCTGAGCCTGGAGCCACTGACCTGGGACTCCGGCACGGCGCAATTCGACCTGACCCTGGACACTTTTGAATACGCCGATGGCCTCAGCGCCGCGCTGACCTATGCCAGCGACCTGTTCGAGCCGAGCACCATCGCCCGCCTCGGCGAGCACTGGCTGAACCTGTTGCGCGCCATCGTCGCCAATCCGACCCAGCGCATCGCCGAACTGCCGATGCTGGACGGGGCGCAGCGGCGTCTGATCGTCGAGGACTGGAACCGCACCTTCGCCG
Organism: Pseudomonas sp. OA65; assembly: GCF_017498305.1. Classification (NCBI taxonomy): domain Bacteria; kingdom Pseudomonadati; phylum Pseudomonadota; class Gammaproteobacteria; order Pseudomonadales; family Pseudomonadaceae; genus Pseudomonas; species Pseudomonas sp. OA65. The sequence continues at coordinate 9,511 of NZ_JAGDEZ010000041.1, read as the reverse complement.
ATTACCCGAACCATCTCCCGGTGCATCAGTTGATCGAAGCCCAGGTCGAGCGTGCCCCCCATGCCGAGGCGCTGGTGTTCGAAGGGCAGTCGCTGAGCTATGCCCAGCTCAACGCCCGCGCCAACCAGTTGGCCCACGCCTTGATCGCCCGCGGCGTCGGCCCGGATGTGCTGGTGGGCATCTCGGTGCAGCGCAGCGTGGAAATGGTCGTTGGCTTGCTGGCGATCCTCAAGGCCGGCGGCGCCTACGTGCCGCTGGACCCGGACTACCCGCCGGAGCGCCTGGCCTACATGATCGAGGACAGCGGCATCGAGTTACTGCTGACCCAGAGCTCATTGCTCAATCAATTCTCGGCACCCTGTGGGAGCGAGCCTGTGGGAGCAAAGCTTGCTCGCGATGGCGGTAGTTCAGTCAATTGTGATGGTGGGTGTGCCGATGCTATCGCGAGCAAGCTTTGCTCCCACAGGCTCAATCCAACAGGGATTTGCGTTAACACGCTGGTATTGGACCAGGAGGGCGACTGGCTCGACGGCTATAGCTGCGAGACGCCCGTGACGCGGTTGGATGCGGAACACCTCGCCTACGTGATCTACACCTCTGGCTCCACCGGCAAGCCCAAGGGCGCCGGCAACAGCCATGGCGCGCTGACCAACCGCTTGTGCTGGATGCAACAGGCCTATGGCCTGGGCGCTGGTGACAGCGTCTTGCAGAAGACGCCGTTCAGTTTCGACGTGTCGGTCTGGGAGTTCTTCTGGCCGTTGATGACCGGCGTACGCCTGGTCGTCGCGGCACCGGGCGATCATCGTGACCCGCAAAAACTGGTCAGCCTGATCGAACGGGAAACCATCACCACCCTGCATTTCGTGCCGTCGATGCTGCAAGCGTTCGTGCTCGACGCCAACGTCAGCCGTTGCACCAGCCTGTCTCGCATCGTCTGCAGCGGCGAAGCCCTGCCGGTGGATACCCAGCAGCAGGTGTTCGCCAAGTTGCCCAATGCCCGGCTGTATAACCTCTACGGTCCGACCGAAGCGGCCATCGACGTGACCCATTGGACCTGCCGCGACGAAGGGCGCGATGCGGTGCCGATTGGCGAGCCGATTGCCAACCTGATGACCTACATCCTCGACGATGAGCTGAACCCGGTGCCGAGCGGCGTCAACGGCGAGCTGTACCTCAGCGGCCAGGGCCTGGCCCGCGGTTATCACCGCCGTCCCGAACTGACCGCCGAGCGTTTCGTCGCCAGCCCGTTCGTGGCCGGCGAGCGGCTGTACCGCACCGGCGACCTGGCGCGCTATCGCCCGGACGGGGTGATCGACTACATCGGTCGGATCGACCATCAGGTGAAAATCCGTGGGTTCCGTATCGAGTTGGGGGAAATCGAAGCACGTCTGCTCGAACACGGTGCGGTGCGCGAAGCGGTGGTAGTGGCCCAGGACAGCCGCAGCGGCACGGTGCTGAGCGGCTACGTGGTCGCCCAGGCCGAGGCAACCGGCGATTGGTCGCAATTGCGTGAAGCGCTCCTGGGCCATTTGCGCCTGAGCCTGCCGGAACACATGGTGCCGACGCACCTGACCTGCCTGGAACACATGCCACTGAGCCCGAACGGCAAGCTTGACCGCAAGGCGCTACCGGCGCCGGACCTGGCCGAGCGCCAAGAGGCGTTCACCGCACCGGTCAACGCCACCGAGCGGGCGCTGGTGGCGATCTGGCAAGGGGTGCTCGGCGTCGAGCGGGTGGGCACCGCCGACAACTTCTTCGCCCTGGGCGGCGACTCGATCAACTCGATCCAGGTGGTCAGCCGGGCGCGTGCCCAAGGCATCGGCCTGACCCCCAAGGACCTGTTCCTGCACCAGAACATCCAGGCCCTGGCGCGGGTCGCCACCGCCGCCGACGAAGGGCTGATCGACCAGGGGCCGGTCACCGGCGACAGCCCGTTGGTGCCGATGCAGCACTGGTTCTTCGCCAGCGATATCCCGCACCGCGACCACTGGAACCAATCGGTCCTGTTGACCCCGCGCGAACCGCTGGACATCACGCACCTGCAACAGGCCCTCGCTCAGGTGGTGGCCCATCACGATGCCCTGCGCCTGCGGTTCACCCAGGCCGACGATGGCCATTGGCACGCCAGCCACCAGGCCATGGATGAGCAGCCCCTGGAGATCTGGCAGCGCACTGCGCAGAATGCCACCGAGATCGTCTCCATCGCCGACCAGGCGCAACGCAGCCTCGACCTGCAACACGGCCCGTTGCTGCGTTGCAGCCTGATCGCGGTGCAAGACGGCAGTGCGCGCCTGCACTTGGCGATTCATCACCTGGTCATGGACGGCGTGTCGTGGCGGGTGCTGCTGGAAGACCTGCAAAACGTCTATCGCCAACTGCGGGCGAACCAGGCCCCGGCCTTGCCGGGCAAGTCCACGGCGTTCAAGGCCTGGGCCGCCCGGTTGCAGGACTACGCCCACAGCGAAACCCTGAACAAGGAACTGGATTACTGGGTCGGGCAACTGGACCAGCCACTGCCGCCGTTGCCACGGGCCCGTCCTGAGGGCAGCCAGGCCGCGGCCCATGGCCGTTCGGTGAGCACGCGCCTGGATGCCAAGCAGACCCAGCGTTTGCTTAAGCAAGCGCCGACCGCCTATCGCACCCAGGTCAACGATTTGCTGCTCAGTGCATTGGCGCAAGTGGTCTGCCAATGGACCGGGCAACCGGCCTGCCTGGTGCAGCTCGAAGGCCATGGCCGCGAAGAACTGTTCGAGGGCGTCGACCTGAGTCGCACCGTCGGTTGGTTCACCAGCCTGTTCCCGGTGTTGCTGACGCCGGCGAGCGACCCGGCCGAATCGATCAAGCGGATCAAGGAACAACTGCGCGCAGTGCCGAACAAGGGCTTGGGCTACGGCGTCCTGCGTTACCTGGGTGCCGAAGCGGTCCAGCAACGGCTGGCAAAACTGCCGCCAGCGCGCATCACCTTCAACTACCTGGGGCAGTTCGACCAGAGCTTCGATGAACAGGCGCTGTTCGTGCCGAGTGAGGAGGGCAGTGGCGCAGGGCACGGCGACGATGTGGCGCTGGGCAACTGGCTGACCATCGACGGGCGGATTTTCAACGGCCAGTTGTCCCTCGATTGGACCTTCAGTGGCGATGTCTTCGACGAGGCCACGCTCCAGCAGTTGGCCGATGCCTACGCGGTGGCGTTGCAGCAACTGATCGATCACTGCTGCACCGACGGGCACCTGGGCGTGACACCTTCCGACTTCCCGCTGGCGCGCCTGAGCCAGGCGCAACTCAACGGCCTGCCGGTGCCGGTGGCGCAGGTGGAGGACATCTATCCACTGTCGCCGATGCAGGACGGCATGTTGTTCCACACCCTGGCCGACGACAGCTCCGGCTTGTACATCAACCAGATCTGCCTGCCGGTGCATGGCCTGGACACGGAGCGTTTCGCCCGGGCCTGGACCTCGGTGATCGAGCGCGAGGACATCCTGCGCACCAGTTTCCACTGGCAGGATGGCTTGAGCGCGCCGGTGCAAATCGTCCATCGCCACGTTGAATTGCCGCTGCAGGTCGAAGACTGGCGTGGACAGGACATCAGCGAGCAGGCGATCAGCGCCCGGGCGACCGCCGACTACCTGGCCGGTTTCGACTTGAGCCGCGCGCCCCTGCAACGGGTGCTGTTGCTGCGCCTGGAAGATGATCGCTACCAGATGATCTGGACCTGCCACCACATCCTCATGGATGGGTGGAGCAGTTCGCGGTTGTTCGGTGAAGTGCTGCAATTCTACGCCCACGGGCAGGTGCCCAGCCGCAATGGCCGCTATCGCGAGTTCATCGAATGGCTGCAACGCCAGGACCAGGGTGCGCTGGAGCGCTTCTGGCGCAGCCGACTCGATACCCTGGAGCAGGCGACCTCCCTCAACCAGGCGATGTTCCCCCGGCATGTCGAGGCACTGCCGGGGCACGAGGCGTTGTATTCGCGCTGGGACGTGACGCAGACCGCTCGCCTGCAACAGGCCTGCCGCGCCTGGCAGATCACCCCCAATACCTTGATCCAAGGGGCGTGGCTGCTGTTGCTGCAACGCTTTACCGGGCAGGACACCGTGGTCTTCGGTGCCACCGTCGCCGGGCGTCCGGCGGGGCTGGTCAACGCCGATAACATTCTCGGCCTGTTCATCAACACCTTGCCGGTGATCCAGACCCTGGATCCCGAGCAGCCACTGGATCAATGGCTGCAACAGTTGCAGGCCTACAACCTGGACCTGCGTGAGCATTCCCATGCGCCACTGGCGGACATCCAGCGCTGGTCGGGCCTGGGCGGGCAGGGCTTGTTCGACAGCATCATCGTGTTCGAGAACTACCCCATCGACGAACGCCTGGGCGAGCAGCAGGACACCGGCCTGAGCTTCGGCGAGTCGCGTAACCATGACGTGACCAACTTCCCGATGGACCTGGCGGTCAACCTGGGCGAAACGCTGTCCATCGAGTATCTGTTCCTGCGCAACGCCTTCAGTGTCGAAGCGGTGGAACGCATCCGCCGGACGATGGAAGACACCCTGGAAGCGATGATTCATGCACCCCACGCGTGCCTGGGCAATTTGCAGCGCTTGTCGGTGGAACAATGGCAGGCCTTCGAACAATGGAGCGCGGCGCCGAACGGCTGCTATCAGCCGCAGCAGTTGCCGGAGCTGATTGGCCGTCATGCCCAGTCGCGACCGCAGGCCACGGCGCTGCTGTGTGGCGACGACTCGTTGAGTTACGGCGAACTGGAGCGCCGGGCCAACCGCCTGGCCCACCGCTTGATCGAACTCGGCGCCGGCCCGGAAGTGGTGGTCGGCGTGGCCCTGGAGCGTTCGGTGGACATGGTCGTGGCGCTGCTGGCGGTGATGAAAAGCGGCTCGGCGTATGTGCCGCTGGACATCGATTATCCACCCGAGCGCCTGGCGTTCATGATCGAAGATTCGGCCATGGCGCTGTTGCTGACCCACAGCCGGGTACAGGGGCGCTTGCCGGATCTCGACGGTTTGCCGCGCCTGGCCATCGACGGTTTCGACAGCCGTGGCTACAGCGACTTGCCGCCGCGCAGCGGTTTGCTCGGCGGCAACCTGGCCTACCTGATCTACACCTCGGGTTCCACCGGTCGACCCAAGGGTGTCGCCGTGGCGCACGGGCCGATGAGCATGCACTGCCAGGCCATCGCCGGGCTGTATGACATGGATGAGCACACTCGTGAGCTGCATTTCATGTCGTTCGCCTTCGACGGTGCCCATGAACGCTGGTTGAGCACGTTGTTCAGTGGCGGCACCCTGGTGATTCGCGACGGCGCGCTGTGGACACCGGAGCAGACCTTCGACGCCTTGCACCGCCATGGCATTACCATCGCCTGCTTCCCGCCGGCCTACCTCAAGCAACTGGCCGAATACGCCGCCAACAGTCAACTGGCGCCACCGCCGGTGCGGGTGTACTGCTTCGGTGGCGATGCGGTGCCGGACCAGACCTTCGAGCAAGTGAAGGCGGCGCTGCGCCCACGATTCTTCACCAACGGCTACGGCCCGACGGAAACCGTGGTCACACCCATGCTGTGGAAGGTGCCGGCCAGCCAACGTTGCGAGGCCGCCTACGCGCCGATCGGGCGTGCGGTGGGCGAGCGCGCCTTGTATGTGCTCGACGACCACCTCAACCCGTTGCCGCCGGGCATTGCCGGCGAGTTGTACATCGGTGGCGCGGGCATCGCCCGTGGTTATCACTGTCGCCCGGACCTGAGTGCCGAGCGCTTCGTGCCGGACCCGTTCGGCCAGCCGGGCGATCGCCTGTATCGCAGCGGCGACCTGGTGCGCCAGCGCGCCGACGGCGTGCTCGATTACGTCGGGCGTATCGACCACCAGATCAAGGTGCGGGGCTTCCGCATCGAACTGGGGGAAGTCGAGGCCAGCCTGCGGCAACTGGACGATGTCAGCGATGCGTTGGTGATCGCCCGTGACAGCGCCTCGGGCAAGCAACTGATCGGCTATGTGGTCACCCCCGATGGCGTGGCCATCGGCGATCGGCTCAAGGCCGAGCTGCGGGCGCAATTGCCGGACTACATGGTGCCGGCCCAGGTGATCTGCCTGGAGGCGTTGCCGGTCACGCCAAACGGCAAGCTCGATCGCCAGGCCCTGCCGGAGCCGGAGTTCAAGGGCAGCGAGTATGTGCCGGGGCGCAACCGCGATGAGCAACTGTTGGCCGAGGTCTGGGCTGATGTGTTGCAAGTCGAGCGGGTGGGCATCACTGACAATTTCTTCGAATTGGGCGGTGACTCGATCCTCAGCCTGCAAGTGGTTTCGCGGGTGCGCAATCATGGCGAGCTGAAGATGGAGCTCAAGCTGCGGGACCTGATGCGCGGCCAGACCATCGAGGCGATTTTCGACCAGCGTTCGAACACGCGCGCCGTGACGGCCGAGGATATGACCCAGGTGGCTGCCGAAGGGCAGTTCAACCTGATTCCGATCCAGCAGTGGTGGTTCGACCAGCGCATGAGCGAACCCCATCACTACAACCAGGCACTGATGCTGCGGGCCCGCCAAGGGTTGAACCTGACGGCGTTGGAATTGGCGTTGCGCGGCATGATGCAGCAGCACGACGCCTTGCGCCTGCGCTTCAGCGAAGCCGGCGGACGTCACCTGCAGCATTACCAGGTGCTGGAAGACATGCAGGCGCAGTGGGCCAGCGAACCCTTGCTGTGGCAGCACAGCGTGGCCGATGAGGCTGAACTGGAGCTGTACGCCGAACAGGTGCAACGCAGCCTCGATCTGCACAACGGCCCGGTGTGGCGCACCGCGCACGTGACCTTGGGCAACGGTGAGGTCCGCGTGTTGATGGTCATTCATCACCTGGTCATCGACACGGTTTCGTGGCGTTTGCTGCTGCAGGATTTGCAGACTGCTTATACGGCCTACAGTGAGGGCCAGGCGCCGAACCTGCCGATTCGCACCAGCAGCTACCGGGCCTGGGCCGAGGGCCTGCAAGCCTATGCGCTGGATTATCCGGCGCAGGAAAAAGCCTGGTGGCTGGAACAGATCGACCAGCCGGGCAGCGAGTTGCCGTGTGACAACCTGCGGGGCAAGAACCAGGTGCAGTACCAGTCGGTGGCGCATTTGAGCTTGTCGGAGCAGCACACCCAGCAGTTGCTCAAACAAGTGCCGGCGGTCTACCAGACGCAGATCAACGACGTGTTGCTGGCGGCGCTGAGCCGGGTGTTGTGCCGTTGGAGCCAGCAGCCTTCGGTGCTGATCCAGTTGGAGGGGCATGGTCGCGAGGACTTGGTCAAGGACATCGACCTGAGCCGCAGCCTGGGCTGGTTCACCAGCATGTTCCCGGTGCGACTGGCCCCGAACCCAGAAGCCGATATCGGCACGTCGGTGCGGGCGGTGCAGCGGCAGTTGGCCGCGGTGCCGAACAAGGGCTTGGGCTACGGCGTGTTGCGCTACATGAGCGGCGAGCCGATGGCCGCCACCTTGGGGCGTGCGCCCCAGGCCCGGGTGACGTTCAACTACTTGGGGCAGTTTGACCAGAGCTTCGACGACAAGGCATTGCTGGTGCCGGCGGCGGAAAGCTACGGCAGCTGCTACAGCCCCCATGCCGCGCTCGGTAACTGGCTGGAAGTGGTGGGTCAGGTGTACGACGGGCGCCTGGCGCTGCGTTGCATCTTCAGCACCCGCCGCTACCGTGCCGAGACTGTCGAGGGTTTGATGCGTGCGTACCAGGAGGAACTGGAAGCGTTGATCGAGCACTGCGTGGCGCAGGCGGCTTAAATCTTGTCTCTGTGGCGAGGGAGCTTGCTCCCGCTGGGTCGCGAAGCGGCCCCAAGCCTTTTGTCTTGGAACAAAAACTTGGGCCTGCTGCGCAGTCCAGCGGGAGCAAGCTCCCTCGCCACAGGGTTTTGCATGGGCCTGTGTGGCTCAGCTTTTATCCCTGGTTTTTCATAAGGAACCCCTGCGATGTCCCTGCATCCGGAACTCAATGCTTTCCTCGACCTGGCCGAAGAAAGCCAGGCCGAGGGCCCCGGGCCGTTTCACCTGTCGACACCGGCCCAGGCCCGTGAGGCGTTCGAGCGCACCACGGTGCAATTGCGCTGGAACGCTCCGGCGGATGTGCAGTGCGCTGCCCACTCATTCACGACCCGTGACGGCGCGCCGCTGGCGCTGCGCCTGTACCGTCCCACCACGGCGTCGGCCCAGGCGCTGCCGGTGCTGGTGTACTTTCACGGCGGTGGTTATGTGGTCGGCAGCCTGGAATCCCACGATGGCGTCTGCCGTGAATTCTGCGCGCGGACACCGTGCGCGGTGTTGTCGGTGGGCTATCGCCTGGCCCCGGAACACACTTTCCCGACCCCGCTGAACGACGGCGCCGATGCCCTCGACTGGCTGGCCCGAAAGGCAGACGCCGAAGGCCTGGACCTGAGCCGCGTGGCGTTCGGCGGGGACAGCGTCGGCGCGACCCTGGCGACGGTGCTGGCGCTGCAATCGGCCTTGGAACCTGCCTTGCTGGCGGTCAAGCCGTGTTTTCAGTTGCTCTGCTACCCGGTGACCGATGCCTCCACCAGCAGCCCGTCCACCGAGTTGTTCGGTGAAGGTTATCTGCTGGAGAGCGAAACCCTCGAGTGGTTCTACCGGCACTACGCCAATGAGCCCGCCGATCGCCTGGACTGGCGTTTCTCGCCGTTGCTGGCGCCCGGTTACCCTGGCCTGGCCCCGGCCCTGATCGCCCTGGCCGGCCATGACCCGCTGCTGGACGAAGGCCGCGCCTACGCCCGGCGTTTGCAGGAGCAGGGGGTGAGCGTGGAACTGATCGAATACACCGGCCTGATCCACGACTACCTGCGCTTGCAGAGCGTGGTGCCGGAGATTGATGAGGTGTATGGGCAACTGAGCCAGGCGCTGCGGGTTGCACTGATTGCCTGAGACACCACCATTCCCTGTGACAGGTCTCAGAATTTACAGGCCACGGATACCCTGTGGGAGCGAGCCTGCTCGCGAAAGCGGTGGGTCAGCCGGCATTTGAAGTGACTGATACACCGCCATCGCGAGCAGGCTCGCTCCCACAGTCGTGTTTGGGTGGTCTGAGGATTTGCACACGCCACAAATCCCTTGTGGGAGCGGGCTTGCTCGCGAAAGCGGAGGGGCAGCCGGCATTTGAAGTGACTGGTACACCGCCATCGCGAGCAGGCTCGCTCCCAAAGTCGTGTTTGGGTGGTCTGAGGATTTGCATACGCCACAAATCCCTTGTGGGAGCGGGCTTGCTCGCGAAAGCGGTAGGTCAAACGACATCGATGTTGACTGTGCTGCCGTCTTCGCGAGCAAGCCCGCTCCCACAGTGTTTTTGGGATGACTTCAAGATTTGCAGGCACAAAAAAACCGGGCCAGGCCTAATGCCTGTCAGTTAAGTGGATAGCACGGGCAAACACACAAACCGTGGCGAGGGAGCTTGCTCCCGCTGGGCTGCGTAGCAGCCCCAAAACAGGGCCGCTTCGCGACCCAGCGGGAGC
>NZ_JAGDEZ010000040.1:0-54308 GCF_017498305.1 Pseudomonas sp. OA65 | reverse complement strand
CCTCGCCACAATGATTCAAGCTGGCCTTGGATTCAGGCAAGCCTTAAGTGAGCGGCATACCTGTGGGAGCGAGCCTGCTCGCGATGAGGCCGGCAAGCCATTCACATAAACCAGCAGGCAAAAAAAACCGGCGCAACCTAAGTCGCGCCGGCGGTGGTGCCAGTGGCTGCGCGGATATTCGTGGGTCCGCACAAACCACTGTTGAACCCGTGTGGGTTACGCCCGTTCCAGCGCCAGGGCCACGCCTTGGCCGCCGCCGATGCACAGGGTCGCGAGGCCTTTCTTGGCGTCGCGCTTGATCATTTCATGCAGCAGCGACACCAGGACCCGGCACCCCGAGGCGCCGATAGGGTGGCCCAAGGCAATGGCGCCGCCGTTGACGTTGACCTTGTCCATGTCCCATTTCAGTTCTCGGGCCACGGCCAGCGATTGGGCGGCGAAGGCTTCGTTGGCTTCGATCAGGTCCAACTGGTCCAGGGACCAGCCGGCCTTGTCCAGGCAGCGACGGGTGGCCGAGACCGGGCCAATGCCCATGATGGCCGGGTCGACGCCGGCATTGGCGTAGGCACTGATTTTCGCCAGCACCGGCAAGCCCAGGGCCTTGGCTTTCTCAGCGCTCATCAGAATCACTGCAGCGGCGCCGTCATTGAGTGAGGACGCATTGCCCGCCGTAACGCTGCCATCCTTCTTGAAGGCCGGCTTGAGCTTGCCCAGGGACTCGGCGGTGGTACCGGCGCGCGGTTGTTCATCCGTGGCGAACGCCACGGGATCGCCTTTGCGCTGGGGAATCAGGATCGGCGTGATCTCATCGGCGAATCGCCCACCTTCGATGGCGGCAACGGCCTTCTGCTGGGACCCGGCGGCGAAAGCATCCTGCTCCTCGCGGCTGATGCCGTACTTGTCCACCAGGTTCTCGGCGGTGATGCCCATGTGGTAATCGTTGAAGGCATCCCACAAACCGTCGGTGATCATGCTGTCGATCATCTTCGCGTGACCCATGCGCAGGCCGGTGCGAGCGGCCGGCAACACGTACGGAGCCAGGCTCATGTTTTCCATGCCGCCGGCGATGATCACCTCGGCGTCGCCACAGCGGATCGCCTGGGCGCCCAGGTGCAACGCCTTGAGGCCCGAACCGCAGACCTTGTTCAGGGTCAGCGCCGGTACCGCGTGGGGCAGGCCGGCGAGGATCGACGCCTGGCGCGCCGGGTTCTGTCCGGAACCTGCGGTCAGCACCTGGCCAAGAATCACTTCATCGACCTGTTCGCCGGACAAACCGGTCTGCTCCAGCAGGCGGCGAATCACTGCGGCACCGAGTTCCGGTGCGGGAATGGCCGCCAGCGAACCCTGGAAGCTGCCGATGGCGGTACGGGTGGCGGCGACAATCACGACTTCTTGCATCGAATCTCTCCTCACTGGGCAGTGAACTGCATTTCAGGGACGTGGTCCGGCACGATCAATTTGCCGGCGGTCTTGGCGACGATTTCCTCGACGCTGACGCCCGGGGCACGTTCTTTCAGGATGAAGGCGCCGTCCTGGATTTCCAGGTAGGCGAGGTCGGTCAGCACGCGCTTGATACAACCGGCGCCGGTCAGCGGCAGGCTGCAACGCGGCAGCAGTTTCGACTCGCCGTCCTTGGACGCATGGGTCATGGTGACGATGATGTTCTCGGCACCGGCCACCAGATCCATCGCACCGCCCATGCCCTTGACCAGTTTGCCGGGGATCATCCACGAGGCGATGTTGCCTTCGACATCCACCTCGAACGCACCCAGCACGGTCAGGTCGATGTGGCCGCCACGGATCATGGCAAACGATTCGGCCGAAGAGAAGATCGACGCGCCAATGCGCGCAGTGACCGTCTGCTTGCCGGCGTTGATCATGTCGGCATCGACTTCGGCTTCGGTGGGAAACGCGCCCATGCCGAGCAGGCCGTTTTCCGATTGCAGCATGACTTCCATGCCTTCGGGAATGTAATTGGCGACCAGGGTGGGAATGCCGATGCCCAGGTTCACGTAGTAGCCGTCCTGCATTTCGCGGGCGACGCGTTGAGCCATTTGTTCGCGGGAAAGTGCCATGGTGTTATTCCTTCATTCGGGCCGGGGGCAGGGGATCACTTACGCACGGTGCGCTGTTCGATGCGCTTTTCGAACGTGCCGCAAATGACCCGGTCGACGTAGATGCCAGGGGTATGGATCTGCGTCGGGTCCAGCTCGCCGGGTTCGACGATTTCTTCGACTTCCACCACCGTGATCTTGCCCGCCGTCGCGGCCAGCGGATTGAAGTTCTGCGCGGTGTGGCGATAGATCACGTTGCCGAAATGGTCGGCCTTCCAGCCTTTGACGATGGCGAAGTCGCCGGTGATGGATTCTTCCATCAGGTACTGGCGGCCGTGGAATTCACGCACTTCCTTGCCTTCGGCCACGGGCGTGCCGACGCCGGTGGCGGTGAAGAACGCCGGGATGCCTGCGCCACCGGCGCGCATTTTTTCGGCGAGGGTGCCTTGGGGGGTGAGCACGACTTCGATTTCGCCGCTCAGCAGCTGCTTCTCGAACAGGGCGTTCTCGCCGACGTAGGAGGCGACCACCTTGCGAATCTGCCTGTCTTCCAGCAGCACGCCGAGGCCGAAACCGTCGACGCCGCAGTTGTTGGACACCACGGTGAGGTCGCGGATGCCCTTGCGCTTGATCTCGGCGATCAGGTTTTCCGGGATGCCGCACAGGCCGAAGCCGCCGGCGATGACGGTCATGCCGTCCTTCAAGCCTTCCAGCGCTTCCTCATAAGAGCTCACGCGTTTGTCGAAACCTGCCATAGACACCTCTTTTATTCTTGATGGGGTCGCAATGGAATGCAGTGTTGCGCCAAGTCATATATTTGTTAAGTTGATTTTTAGATTGGATTGATTGATAAAACTCAATAATTGCCGGCATCCGCTTGCGGCTTGAAGCTAACCACTTGCCGCTGGAAGCAGAGCGACCATGACCCTCAAGCAAATCCGTGCCTTCCTCGCCGTGGCCCAGAGCCTGAGCTTCGCCGTGGCCTGCGAGCGGCTGCACCTGTCCCAATCGGCCCTGAGCCTGACCATCAAGGCCCTGGAAGAAGGCCTCGGTGGCCGCTTGTTCAGCCGCAACACCCGTAACGTGGCGCTGACCCCCGAAGGTGAGTCGTTGTTGCCATTGGCCCGCCGGCTGGTGGCCGACTGGGACAACGCCGAGGACGAAATGCGCCAGCGCTTTACCTTGCAGCGCGGGCGCGTGACGTTGGCGGCGATGCCGTCGTTTGCCGGAAACCTGCTGCCGCCGATCCTCAAGACCTTCCGCGCCCGCTACCCGAATGTCAACGTCACGGTCAACGACGTGATCAACGAACAGGTGCTGGAAATGGTCCGTGATCGTCATGTCGAACTGGGCGTGGCATTCGAACCGATGCAGGGATCGTCCTTGGCGTTCACGCCCTTGTATCTCGATCGCTTCGTTGCGGTGGTGCCGCTGGATTCACCGCTTGCCCAGCGCGACGAAGTCCACTGGGAAACCCTGCTGGAGCAGCCATTCATTACGCTGCAACGACCCTCCACCGTTCGGGTGATGCTGGAGGAGCATCTACAGGCCCGAGGAATGAAACTGCCCGTGGAGTTCGAAAGCCATCAACTGGCGACCGTCGGGCGGATGGTCGCCAGCGGCCTGGGTGTCAGTGCCGTGCCGGCGCTGTGTGTCGGGCAGATGCATGAGCTGGGTGCTCGCTGCATCACCTTGAGCGACCCAGTGATCGAACGGGCCATTGGCGTGCTGACCAAGCCGGGGCATGAACTGTCAGCGGCGGCGCAGGCGTTGTTCGATACGCTGAGGGATCAGGATTTACCCGTACGTTAACCCGTTCCCTTGTGGGAGCGAGCCTGCTCGCGATGCGGTGGCACATTCAACATAGATGCCAGCTGAACCACCGCTATCGCGAGCAGGCTCGCTCCCACAGGGGAGGTGGTGGTGCGATTAGAACGGGTGTTGTGTCAGCAGTGGCAGCAGTTCTTCGCACGGTACTTCAACCTTCAAGTCCAGCAACTCATCAGCCCGGGTCTTGCCGCGGTTGATCGCCAGCAGCGGCTTGCCCTGGTCCTTGATCGCCCGGCACAGGCGGAACGCCGAATACGCCATCAACGATGAGCCCACCACCAATAGCCCATCCGCCTGTTCCACCGCCTGGGTGGCGCGAATCGCGGTGGCAGCGGCGACGTTCTCACCGAAGAAAACCACATCGGGCTTCAGGCGTTCGCCATCGCAATGGGGGCAACGAGGCACCTGGAAGCGCGCCTCGAACGCCGGGTCGAGCAAGGTGTCGCCGTCGGGTGCCTGCACTGCATCGACGCCGGCCAGGTAAGGGTTTTCAGCTTCCATCAAGTGTTGAATCTGCTGTCGCTCGCTGCGCTGGCCGCAATCCAGGCACAGCACGCGATGCAGGCTGCCGTGCAGTTCGATGACACCTTGGCTGCCGGCCTGGTCGTGCAACGCGTCGACATTCTGGGTGATCAGGCCACTGACGCGATCCTGCCCTTGCAACGCCGCCAAGGCCTCGTGGGCCTGGTTCGGCCGGGCTTGACGCAGGCGTGTCCAGCCCAGCATCGCTCGCGCCCAATAGCGCCGTCGCGCCTCGGGCTTGGCGAGGAACTCCTGGTACATCATCGGTTGCTTGCCCCGCCGCACGCCGTCGCTGTCGCGGTAGTCGGGAATGCCGGACGGGGTGCTGATTCCCGCGCCGGTCAGCACCAGGAAACGGCGCCCGGCCATGTACTGCTGCAGTTGTTCGACGGGGTCACGCTGAAGATCGTCGGGCATCTGGGTTCTCCGTTGGCCTGGAATCGTTGAGGTTAGCAGCGGGCTTGCCGCGCGCCTTTCGTCGCCCTCCGAGGGTGTTTCTTCAAACTTTCCCCGGGCGTGGGACATCCACCTTATGTGCGCTATCTCAAAGCTCTTCGCACAGCAGTGCGCCAATGACACTGATAAGGAGAAGGAAATGGCAACCCCTAAAGAGAACCTGCTGGATTGGCTCAACGATGCCCATGCCATGGAACAGCAAGCGGAGAAAATGCTCAAGGCCCAGGCCGAGCGTCTGGAACATTACCCGGTCCTCAAGGCCCGGATCGAACAGCACATCGAGGAGACGCTCGGGCAGCAGAAGCTGGTGGAGCAGTGCATCCAGCGCCTGGGCGGTAGCCCGTCGATGCTCAAGGACATGGCCGGCAAGCTGATGGCGTTCGGTCAAGCCATGGGCGGCATGGCGATGAGTGACGAAGTGGTCAAGGGCGCCATGAGTGGCTACGTCTTCGAGAACCTGGAGATCGCGTCCTACACGGTGCTGATCGAAGCGGCGAAAGTGGCCGGCGATGTGGAGACACAACGGGCCTGCGAGCAGATCCTGCCCCAGGAAATCGCCATGGCTGAATGGCTGCGCGACCACCTGCCGCAGATTACCGCAGCGTTTCTGGAGCGTTCGGCCAACCCGCATACCGAAGCCAAGCGCTGAGGTGAAATGTGTGGCGCGGCTTGGCCGCGCCCAACCTGCCGTCAGACAAAAGAGGACAGGTATGAAGCAGACCACCGGTGAGGTAAGAGCCATCAATCGACAGAGCGCCAGGGTGGGCATCTACGTGTCGGAAGAGGAGGGCCATACCGTGCTTGAGCTGGGGCCCGCCAATGACGTCGACATCGGCGATGTCATGGAATGGGACACAACGGCCCTTGGCACCCAGACGTATCGCAACCTGACCAAAGGTTGGACCGACGAGGTGTATGTGGCGAAGCACGGCGTCGCAGCGGCCAACCTGGAGGTTCAATTACTGGTGGGATCGTGACAACACCCGGTCCCCAGGAGGACGAACATGAGCGAACTGCGTTGTGGCTGCCCCGGCTGCCATTGCGAGGTAGATGCTGAGCGGGTGTTCAATCATGACGGCGAGGCTTATTGCAGCCAGGCCTGCGCAGAACAACACCCCAATGGCGAGCCGTGTCCGGCGGCGGATTGTCATTGCGAACGAAGTGGCAAGGTCGGCGAGAGGGACATTACCAACAACCAACTGGATGAAGCACTAGAGGAAACGTTCCCGGCCAGTGACCCGATTTCACCCTGAACATAGCTATATCCGGGCATCGGCGACAGGGTGCCCGGACACCGCAAGCCGGTCAGTGCGGTGGTGCAGGACAACACCGGCAGCCCGCGAGTTTTGGCTTCCTGGAACGGCGCGAGGCTTGGGTGACGAGACCGGTGCAATGGGGTGCCGGCGCCACCTGGCCCTTGGCGGACGGCGTGGAAAGACACGCACTGTTTTTGCTGGTGAAGCGCGGCAATTGTGGAAGCGAGCTTGCGCGCGATAGCGGTGTGTCAGTCGACATCAATGCAGGCTGATCCGCCGCCTTCGCGGGCAAGCCCGCTCCCACAGGGTTATTGGATGACCTTGAGGTTTGGGTACAACACAGGGCCATTGTGGGAGCGGGCTTGCTCGCGAAGACGGCGGCACAGCCAACCTATATGCCAGCAGGTCCACCGCCTTCGCGAGCAAGCCCGCTCCCACAGGTTTCTTCGTTGGACGAAGTTTCGATATTTAACACTGCCAATCAATCGCCGCTTGTTTAATAGGCTGGCGCAATAAATACCCGGGCAGTGGGGATATAAATAAGGGTGTTGACCGTTCGTCGCCGTTTGCAGCTCTTTTTTAAAACCTTGGCGGCCTCAGATTTTCCGAATAAGACGAGCCAACAGGTTCGTTGACATCAACTAACGAGGTGAATGAAATGGCTAACACAGGTAATAACAACCCTGGCAATTTCGCTAACGATCGTGAGAAGGCATCGGAAGCCGGAAAAAAAGGCGGCCAGGCGTCGGGCGGCAACTTCGCCAACGACCCGGAACGTGCTGCCGAGGCCGGCCGCAAAGGCGGGCAAGCCTCGGGTGGTAATTTTGCCAACGACCCTGAGCGGGCTTCGGAAGCCGGCCGCAAAGGTGGCCAGGCGTCGGGTGGCAACTTTGCCAACGACCGGGAAAAAGCCTCCGAAGCTGGCAAGAAAGGCGGTGAAAACAGCCACGGTGGCGGTCGTAAATCGTAATGTCCCGTGGTCTCGCAGGTCCCATGCCGTTGGCATGGGACCTGTTCCTGCGGTGATATTAAAGTCGGGTATTTTATGCCCGGCTTTACCGATGTATTGATTGTCTAAAAGATGAGTGCGTTGCAATTAACCACTCGTCTTCTGTCTTGAACAAATACTAAATTTTATTCGTTTAACTTCTTCAGAGTTTCATGGGCCTGTCGTCGACAGTGTTCTCATGATGTGTGCCTGAGCGAGGAGTTCAATCATGTTTCTACATAACAAACGATTGCAATACACCGTGCGTGTCGCTGAGCCTAATCCCGGACTCGCCAACCTGCTGCTCGAGCAGTTCGGTGGCGCCCAGGGGGAATTAGCGGCGGCGTCGCGTTATTTCACCCAGGCTTTGTCCGAGGATGATCCAGGGCGCAAGGATTTGCTGATGGACATTGCCACCGAAGAACTCAGCCATCTGGAAGTGATCGGTTCGATCATCGTGATGTTGAACAAGGGCGCCAAGGGCAAGATGGCTGAAGGGGTCGAGCAGGAGGGCCAACTGTACCGGGACATCAACGGTGCCGGTAACGACTCTCATATCACCAGCCTCCTGTACGGTGCCGGTTCGCCATTGACCAATTCCGCAGGGGTGCCGTGGACCGCCGCTTATGTGGACACGATCGGTGAGCCGACGGCGGACATGCGTTCCAACATCGCCGCTGAAGCCCGGGCAAAAATTGTCTATGAGCGATTGATGAACGTCACTGACGACCCGGGGGTAAAGGAAGCGTTGGGCTTTTTGATGACCCGTGAAATCGCGCATCAATTGTCGTTCGAAAAAGCCTTGCATGCCATCCAGCCCAACTTCCCACAAGGTAAGTTGCCCGGCATGCCGGAGTTCACCAACGTGTACTTCAACATGTCCCAGGGTGAACCTACCGTGCGTGGTCCATGGAACCAGGGCGACGATTGGGAGTTCGTCGAGAATCCGGTTCCGGCAGTCGACGGTGGCGATGGCCTGGCCAGCGTGCAGCTGAGTGAAAAGGACGAAGCACTGTTGATGGACATGAAGGCGCGAACGATGTCCAACCCTGAAAGCAACCCCACCACAGGCGCCGACTTGGGTTCGGGGATGCAAAGTGACAAACTGTAAAAAATACGGCGGGGGAGGCGACTCCCTCGCCTGATATTCCGTTTGATCGTTGCCCCATTGCCGCGACGATCAGCCATGCCAGGGTCAAGACCTGTAAGGACATTCGATGGACCAACCCACCTCTCGGATTCGATCTCCCTGGCGCACCTGGCTCAACCCCGTGCAAGAGAACCTGCTGCTGGGCCTGACGTTCTGGATCGGGCTGGCGCTGGTGGCCGCGTTGTTGCTCTACAGTGGCTACAACGCCTTTGTGGGTGCCGACCGGCATAACCTGGGCTACGCCGTACTGGGCGGGACGTCAGGCTTTGCCGCCACCGCCCTGGGAGCGTTGATGGCGGTGGTGCTGCGGGACATCTCCTCGCGTACCCAGGACATTATGCTGGGGTTTGCCGCCGGCATGATGCTGGCCGCCAGTTCGTTCTCGTTGATCCTGCCGGGTATCGAGGCGGCACAGGTCATTTGCGGCAATCAATTGCTCGCCGCGTTTGTGGTCGTGGTGGGGCTGGGGTTGGGCGTGGCCTTGATGATCGGCCTGGACCGCTTCGTACCGCACGAACATGAGCTCAGTGGCCGTCGTGGTCCCCAGGCCGAGCGGATCAATCGCGTCTGGTTGTTTGTGCTTGCCATCACCTTGCACAACTTGCCGGAAGGCATGGCCATCGGCGTCAGTTTTGCCGACGGCGATTTCAAGGTCGGCTTACCCCTGACCACCGCCATCGCCATCCAGGACATTCCCGAGGGCCTGGCCATTGCCATGGCGCTGCGTGTCACCGGTATCAGCACCTTGCGTGCTGCGCTCATCGCGGTCGGTTCAGGGCTGATGGAGCCACTGGGGGCCGTGATCGGCCTGGGCATGTCGTCGGGCGTAGCCGTCGCGTACCCCATCAGCTTGGGGTTGGCGGCGGGGGCGATGATCTTCGTGGTCTCCCACGAGGTGATTCCCGAGACCCATCGCAACGGCCATGAAACCCCGGCCACTCTCGGCTTGATGATGGGATTTGCGGTGATGATGTTTCTCGACACGGCGTTGGGTTGAGAGACCACGGATACTTTCTGTCAACGTTTCGGCAAATTTCTTGAACGTCCGAAATTTTCTCCGGGTCAGTGTTGATGACAGGTGAAGCGATGCTTCACCACTTCAATTCGATGGAGGCTCACCTGAAGGGGGCCTCCTGCTGACCGGAGGATACCGAGATGGCCAGAAAAACCGTGACAGACCTGTTCATCCACGAACTGTCTGACGTCTACAGCGCCGAAAAGCAGATCACCCGTGCCTTGCCACGCATGGCCCGGGCCACCACCAACCCGTTGCTGGCGCAAGCATTCAACGATCACCTCGAGGAAACCCAAGGCCAGATCGAGCGAATCGATACCCTCGTCGAAGTGGCGGGTATCAAGCTCAAGCGCATGAAATGCATTGCCATGGAAGGGCTGGTGGAAGAGTCCAAGGAACTGATCGAGGAAATCGAAAAAGGCGCGGTGCTTGATGCGGGTCTGATCGGCGCGGCGCAGAAAGTCGAGCACTACGAAATCGCCAGTTACGGCACCTTGATCGCCATGGCCAAGCACTTGAACCTGGGCGATGAAGTGGTCGGCCTGCTGCTGGCGACCCTCAAGGAAGAAAAAGCCACCGACGAGAAACTCTCGAAGATTGCCGAGCAGGGCGGCAACCAGGCGGCGACGATGGAGTCCTGAGTTCGACGCCGCTTTTTTGTGGCGAGGGAGCTTGCTCCCGCTGGACTGCGCAGCAGTCCCAGGTTTTGGGGTTGAACGCAGAAATTATTGAGGCTGCTTCGCACCCCAGCGGGAGCAAGCTCCCTCGCCACAGGTTCCGTGTGCATTGGGCATCGGTATTCACAACCAATGCCCATTTTTTTGCCGTAAAAAACCATCAAGCGGCTTCAACGACCACACAGCGTCCAGCCTTCAAACTCGTTGGAACTAGCCCGCATCGCGTCCCGTCATTTGTTCTGAGAGGCACTTATCCAGGCATCGCTTAGCGACTGCCTGTCGTTGAGTTTTTCATCACGGAGGCGATGGACAGACATGACTATCCCGGACAACAACCCCGAGCGACAAAGCGGCACTTCAAGCCAAGGTCGGCCTGAGGAATCCCTGAACCACATCAAGGAGGACGTGAACGAAGCGATCGGCAGCGCCCGCGAGAAAGCCGATGCGCATTTCGGCCAGTACCGCGATACCGCGGCAGACCAGATCGATGCCTTGGCGCGAGGCGCCAAGTCGGCCGGCTCGGAGCTCGAAGCCAGCGATCCCCTTGGCCTGTCCCACTACCTGGCGGACATGGCGGATTCGATGACCGGCCTTGCCAGCAAGTTGCGCAACATGAGCGCCGAGCAGTTGCTCCACGACGGCACCCGGCTGGCCCGTGACAACCCAGGGCTGTTCATGGCCGGCAGTGTCGCGGTGGGCTTTGGCCTTTCACGCTTTTTGAAGGCGGGGAGCGCATCCATCCCCACCGACACCGAAGATCCGGCAGCCGGCCATTCCAACCCGCCGGCCGGTGGTTTTGCCGCGCATCGTCCCTTTGACCAACAGCCCGATCCCATTGGCCCGGGCGCCGGGACTGCCAGCGGCCTGGCCACCGGTGTCACCCCGACCTCACCGAGTGTCCACGACCATCCCAGTGATTCAGCCACCGGCTCGCTGCCGGGTTCGGCCAATACCAGAGGAGAATTGTGATGAACCGACCAGACCCAGAACTGCAGCGTACCGCCAGCGCCTCGACGCCCGAAAGCGATGCCTCGGTCATGGGGTTGCTCAGGCAATTGACCCACGAAGTCCCCTCGCTCTTCACCAAGGAATTGGCGCTGGCCAAGGCTGAATTCCAGGCGAGCCTCAACACGCTCAAGGCGGGCATCGCCGCGGTGGCCGGTGGCGCCATGGTGCTCATGGCCGGCTTCATCATCCTGTTGATGGCGGCGGTGTATGGCCTGAGTACGATGATGGCGCCTTGGCTGGCCGCGCTGATCGTCGGCGTGGTGGTGATGATTATTGGTTTTGTCATGGTCCAGTCGGGCAAGAAACAATTCGAACCGTCCCACTTCAAGCCTGACCGAACGCTCGATGCCTTGAACAAAGATCAGGAAGCCCTGCGGAGGAAAGCCTCATGAAGGACGAATTCAAAACCGAATCCGAAAAGAGCCCAGAGGCCATCGAGCGCGAAATCGACGAGCAGCGCGCCCATATCAGCCATATCGTCGACGCCTTGGGCAGCAAGTTCACGCCAGGGCAAATGCTCGATCAGGCCCTGGGGCTCGTGAAGGGAAATGGCGCCGAGTTTTTCGGCAACCTGGGCACTACGGTGCGCAACAACCCGGTGCCGACCGTGTTGACCACGGTTGGCTTGTGCTGGCTGATGCTTGGCCAGAACCATCCGCCACGGGTGGGGTATCGCGTCGGGCCGGACCAGGATTCCAGCGGTTGGAGCGAAGGGCTTGCCGGTGGCCTGGACAGTGCCCGGGAGCACCTGCACAGCGGCAGTGATTCATTGCGCGAAGGCTTTCACCATCTCAAGGACAAAGCTGCGCACCTGGCGGACGACGTGGGCGCCAGTGCCCGGCATGCCCGGCACAGCGCTCATCAGGCGGGCGAGCGCATGGCCCAAGGGTCGCAGCAGCTGGGCGATGAGTTCAGCCGTCTGCTCAAGGAGCAGCCGTTGATGATGGCGGCGGCGGGTATCGCCCTCGGGGCGATGCTGGGCGCGGCGTTGCCCAGCACCTCTACCGAACAGCGAACGATGGGCAAGACCAGCGCCGACCTGGCCGACAAGGTCAAGCGCACGGCGCGGGAGGGTTATGAAACGGTGCGCGATACGGTGAGCAAGACCACCGAACACCGTGACGAGCCCGCCGTTACGCCGGCCAACGGGCGGGCCCACTCCGGCACGGATCTGTCCGGCGGGCTGGGCACTTCGTAGGCGCACGCGGGGTGCGGCGCAGGGCGATCTGCGCCGCACCTGTCAACCTTGACAGTAGCCTCGATCACCGTTCGGTTATTTCATGGGCCGTACACCCTTCTCAAGGAGGCAGCACATGAAACGTCAGATCCCGTTCACCGGCCGTCTGATCTTCATCGGCTTCGGCTCCATCGCCCGGGCCACGTTGCCCCTGCTGCTGGGGCAGGAGCACGTCGAGATCAAACAGATCACCGTCATCGCACCGGTGATCGATCAAAACATCTGGTTCAAGGAGCGGGGAATCCGTTTTATCCCCAAGGCCTTGACCCGAAAAACCTATGCACAAATCCTGGATCGCTTCGTCAAGCGTGGTGATTTCATCGTCAACCTGTCCGTCGAGGTGAGCTCCCTGGACCTCATGGCGTACGCGTTCGAGAAGGGCGCGCTGTACCTCGACACCTGCGTCGAGCCGTGGGCGGGAGGCTACGAGGATCCGCACCTGGACCTTTCCCATCGGACCAACTACGCGTTGCGCTATCAAGTGCTGGGCCTGCGCAAAAAACTGGGCAGAGGCCCGACGGCCGTGGTGGCCCATGGCGCCAATCCCGGTTTGATCACCCATTTGCTCAAGGCCGGGCTGGTGGAACTGGCGACGCAATTGAAGCAGCCGCTGCCGCAAGAACCGGGCGGTGTGGACTGGGCCAGGCTGAGCATGGCGTTGGGGATCAAGGTCATTCATTTTGCCGAACGCGACAGCCAACGCTCCCAGCGTCCCAAGGCAGACGACGAGTTCGTCAACACCTGGTCGGTGGAGGGGTTCATCAGCGAGGGCCGTCAGCCGGCCGAGTTGGGTTGGGGCTCCCATGAACGGACTTGGCCAACGGCCGCCCGGCGTCATGGTTTCGGGAGCCGCAACGCGGTCTATCTGGAACGCCCGAGCGCCAGCGTCTTGATCAAGACTTGGACGCCGGTGGGCGGGCCCTGCCTGGGGCTGATGATCACCCACCACGAAACCGCTTCGACGGCCGATTTGCTGACCGTGAAAGACCAGCGCAAGTTGGTGTATCGACCGACCCTGCATTACGCCTATCACCCCTGCAACGATGCCTGGCTTTCTGTCCATGAGCTGATCGGTCGTGGCTGGGAAACCCAGGCCCGGCAGCGGATCCTCAACGGCGAAATCGACCCCGGTGGGGTGGATGCCCTGGGGGTCTTGCTGATGGGGCATGAAATGAACGCCTACTGGTTCGGTTCGGTGTTGAGCATTGACGAGGCGAGGGCCCTGGTGCCCTTCAATAACGCCACCAGTCTGCAAGTGGCGGCCGGTGTCATGGCGGGAATCGTCTGGGCCATTGAACATCCGGATCGTGGCATCGTCGAGCCGGAACAAATGGACTATGAGCGCGTGCTGGAAGTCGCCCGGCCTTACCTGGGGACGTTGGTGGGCAAACGCACCGATTGGACGCCGACCGGTGCCCTTCACAAGGCCCGCGGGGATGGAGCGGCCGATGATTGGCAGTTCGAGCATTTCACCCGGTTCTGAATGAGCGGCTGAGCGACACCAATCCCCTGTGGGAGCGAGCTTGCTCGCGATAGCGGTGGTTCAGTTACAAGAATGTTGACTGACACCACGCCATCGCGAGCAGGCTCGCTCCCACAGGGAATCGCGGTGTATTTGGCGTGTTTGGGCCGGATCCCTGTTCATCGCGACCTATACTCAACCCCATGGATGACAGGAATCCGGGGTGGCGCGACTGTGCTGCGTTCGCTGATGTTGGCTGTTGTGCTCGTTCTGGCGGGGTGCGCCACGTCACCGCGCGGGCAACCGGTCGCTACGGTGGTAATTGCCCAGGACACGTGGCGGCAGGTAGACCAGCAGATCATCGCGGCGTCGAAGAGCGCCCTCGAACAGGCGGCCGTCTATGCACGTGGGTCGATGGAGCATTGGCGCGTGTTGGTGTATGAACGCACCGAGGCTGAATTCATCCCCTGGTTCAGCAGCTACTGGACCCAGGAATGGCTGGCGGTGAAGGTCAGCTGGTACGCGGCCAGTGCCGAGGGCGAGGCGGATTCTTCGGCCAAGCGCCTGGCGGTTTACCTGCAGGAGCAATATCGCGAGCAGGTGCTGGCGCCGGTGGCGGTGGAAATCGATCCCGAGGCGATCAGGGCCAACGCGACGGGCTACTACATCCGTCAGCTCAATCAACAGGCCCAGGTCATCGCCCAGCGGCATCGAATCCCGAACGAACTGATGAACCGGCGCCTGCATGGCATCCCTGCCATCCGCCTGGGCCCGCCGGCGGCGCGTGACGCTTCGTTGTACGAGATGATTCACACCGAACCGCTGAACACCCTCCCGGCCTATGCGGCCCTGATCGATCACGTCAACAAGGCTGCAACCACGGGGGCCGGGCCATCGGAGGCGGTGATCGCCACGGTGGCGCAACGCACCAGCGAAAAGATCGAGGCTCAATTCGCCACGCGTGGGGCAACCGGTGCGGCGGCGGCCGTGGCCGGGAAGGCGGCCGGGGCGTTGATCTCGGTGGGCGTGGCGGGCATTCGCGCGATCATCCACGAGGGTGAGCGGCCGGAAATGGAGGCGCAGATCCGCAAGAGTCTGAGCGCGGCGTTCGACGAAGCCTGGTTCAAGTCACTCAAGCATCCCCTCAGCGGGGTGATGGCGCCGGTGTATTACCTGGACGAGGAAATCAAAGGCCACCTGGTGGAGGCGGACCTGGCCAATCGAGCGGTGGTCTTGCCGGACCTCAAGCCCTGACGGGGCGACTCATTCCGAGCCGAGGGTGACGCGACAACCCTTGCGATGGCGGATCTGTTCGTCCGACGGGCGCTCCTTGATGAATTCGAAGCGCGGCTCGCCTTCGCTGTAGATCACCAGCCAGCCCCATTCCAGTTCGCTTTCATCCTGCCCGGGCTGGGGCGGCGAGGCCCACCAGGGTTCTTTTTGCATGATCTGACGCATCGTGTACTCCTGCCGATTGATCCTTTGAACTATAGACCGCTCATTGAAGACGTTTGCATCCTGTGGGAGCAAGGCTTGCCCGCGAAGCAGGCGACTCGGTTCCGGATAGACCGTGTGATCTTTATCGCGGGCAAGCCTTGCTCCCACAAAACAGGGGCCCTCAATGCCTCTGCTACAGGTCATGAACCTCAAGTTTGATAGTCAGTGTGCTCTGATCCCGTCCACCAGCGTCTAGCGTCTGTATCCCCGCACTCGAACGGGGAATGACTGGACCCCGCGCATATGCAAGCACTGTTGAACGAGATCCTCGATGCGGTTCGCCCCCTGATCGGTCAGGGCAAGGTCGCCGACTACATTCCTGCCCTGGGCACCGTGGCGCCCAACCAGTTTGGTATTGCCGTGTACGGCAATGATGGCGAGTTGTATTACGCCGGCGACGCTGAAACAGCGTTTTCAGTGCAGAGTATTTCCAAGGTGTTCAGCCTGGTGCAGGCCATCGGACACTCCGGCG
Organism: Pseudomonas sp. OA65; assembly: GCF_017498305.1. NCBI lineage: Bacteria > Pseudomonadati > Pseudomonadota > Gammaproteobacteria > Pseudomonadales > Pseudomonadaceae > Pseudomonas > Pseudomonas sp. OA65. The sequence continues at coordinate 38,684 of NZ_JAGDEZ010000040.1, read as the reverse complement.
AAGCGATCTGGGAGCGCCTGGGCCATGAGCCCTCCGGCCAGCCTTTCAACTCCCTGGTGCAATTGGAATTCGAGCGTGGCCGCCCGCGTAACCCGTTCATCAATGCCGGCGCGTTGGTCATCTGCGATATCAACCAGTCCCGCTTCGCCGCGCCAGCGCTGTCGATGCGCGATTTCGTGCGCCGCCTGTCGGGTAACCCCCAGGTGATGGTGGATGGCAAGGTCGCCGAGTCGGAGTACCAGCACCGCGCCCGCAACGCGGCGATGGCGTACCTGATGCAATCGTTCGGCAACTTCCACAATGATGTGGAAGCGGTGCTGCGCAGTTATTTCAGCCACTGCGCCCTGCGGATGAGCTGCATCGACCTGGCGCGGGCGTTCTGCTTCCTGGCCAACGACGGGTTCTGCAAACACAGCGGCGAACAGATCCTCAGCGCCCGGCAGACCCAGCAGGTCAATTCCATCATGGCCACCAGCGGCCTGTACGATGAGGCCGGCAATTTCGCTTATCGCGTCGGCCTGCCGGGCAAGAGCGGTGTCGGTGGCGGGATTGTTGCCGTGGTGCCGGGCCGGTTCACCGTCTGCGTCTGGTCGCCGGAACTCAACGCCGCCGGCAACTCCCTGGCCGGCATGGCGGCGCTGGAGATGATGAGCCAGCGCATTGGCTGGTCGGTGTTCTAGTGGCCTGTGTGGCTAATTCGTGCACTCAAATTAACCGTACAGACCACTAGTTTCCCGTCTCACAAAAAAGGGCCCGCTCCTGGTTCAGGCGCGGGCCCTTTTGTTAGGGGAGTTCAGCAGAGGCGGTCGATGACCCGGACCTCGGACGTGTTCTGCATCGACTGCCAGGCCTGGGTCAGTGTTTGCAGCACGCGGCCCATGAAGTCTTTGTCAGCCGCGGCCTTCTTGCCCACGTAGCCCTGGCCACGGCGGTACATCTTCAGCCGGGCGCACAGCTCTTGCGTGTTCTTTTCGAACTCGTCTTCCTGGGTGTAGGGCGACAGGCAGTCCATACGCACCTGGCCAGTCTTGCTGATCCACAGGATATGGCTGTCGAGTGTGTCCTTGTGTGCGGCGAACATGCGAGCCAGTTCATCAATAGATGGTTGATTATTCAGATTCATGTGTAAGCCCCTTGACCATTTGGTTGATCTGTCTGGTGGTTCGCAAAAAACTTCGCTACTCGGTAAGTGCCTGCCTGCTACCGAAACCAGGCCGTCAGCGTTCGTCCGCCTGACTTCGACGGGGTCGTGCATCGGTTGTGTAGTGTTATCGAAGGGCTGCTACGCAAATGCGCTACAACGAAGAGAAACAGCGAAGAATCTTCAGGCAGTGTCAACTTTCGAGGGTCGACCACGCGCGTCATGAGGATCTTCGCTAGCGTTTCTCGTCCTTGTTACCGGACGGTCATGCCAGGTCAGCACCTTCAATCTGCCTTGTGGGCAGTCCCTTATCCAAAAAACAGCTCGGCGGTCAGACGAGCTTGCTCAAACAGTTGCCTGTACTCCCGATCGGGGAGACGTCTGCATCATGCAAGGGCAAATCGGAGGCGTCAACGGTTTTGTAGTGATTATTTTTGCTCACTACATATTGTCGGACAAAATGGTTTGGGTATGAAAAACGGTAGCGAGTGATCACCTGTGGCGAGGGAGCTTGCTCCCGCTGGGGCGCGAAGCGGCCCTTGAAACCAGGCCTTCGGGTTTCAATCCGGGTGTGCATATAGACTTTTGGGGCTGCTGCGCAGCCCAGCGGGAGCAAGCTCCCTCGCCACAAAGGCAGCGCTTGGAATCGGCGCTGTTCAAGTGGCCTTGGCCTTGCTCGCCTTGCGCGGTGCACCGCCAGCCTTGCGCTTGGTCGGTTTGCGTTTGTTTTTCCATGGCATTGCGCCACGCCCGGCGGGGCTGGCCGGGCCGCTGATGGTCAGGCTCATGCCCTGGCAGCGGGCGACGTGCTTACTCATCCAGGCGGCTTGCCGTGTGACGAATTCTTCCAGGCTCATTTCCCCGCTTTGCACCATGTCCAGGGCTTGTTCCCAGATAGCGGTTGTACCTGGGTCGGCGATGGCCCGGGGCACGGCGTCGATGAGGCTGAAGGCCGCCGGGGTAGCGGACAGGGCCTTGCCGTTTTTCATCAAGTAACCGCGGTCGAGCAGCCCCTGGATGATCGAGGCCCGGGTCGCTTCGGTGCCGATGCCGGTGGTGTCCTTGAGCTTCTGCTTGAGCAACGGGTCCTCCACCAGCTTGGCGACGTTCTTCATCGCCTTGATCAGGTCGCCTTCGGTGAAGGGCTTGGGTGGCTGGGTCCAGAGGTCCTTGGGTTTCACCTCGTCCACCGCGCAATCGCGGCCTTCGGCCAATGCCGGCAGGACCTGCGGCGCCGGTGCTTCACGGCCCCTGGCCGGCGCCAGTGCTTCGGGCAGGGCGCGTTTCCAGCCGGGCTCGACGATCTGCTTGCCCACGGCACGCAGCGCCTGGCCGGCACAGTCGAAGTCGGCCTGGGTCCGGTCGTATTCGTGGTTGGGCAGGAACTGCGCCAGGTAGCGCGCGCGAATCAGCGTGTAGACCGCGCGCTGCTTGCCGGCGAGTTTGTCCAGGTTCCGGGCGGCGGCGGTGGGGATGATGCCGTGGTGGGCGCTGACCTTGGCATCGTTCCAGGCCCGGGACTTGCGCTGCGCCTGCAAATGCTCGCGCAGTGGCGCGAGGCTGGGATCGGCCTGGGCGAGTGCGGCCAGGATCGCCGGTGCTTCGCTGTGCTGGCTCAAGGGCAGGAAACCGCAATCGCTGCGCGGGTAGGTGATGAGCTTGTAGGTCTCGTAGAGCGACTGGGCAATGTCCAAGGTTTCCTGGGCGCCGAGGCCGAGTTTCTTCGAGCAGACTTCCTGCAGGGTGCCCAGGTCGAAGGGCAACGGCGCCGCTTCGCGCAGGCGCTCGGTACGCACTTTCAGCGTCCGGGCGGTGGCGGCGTTGCTCATGGCCTGGGCGGCGTCCCGGGCCAGGGCCTGGTTCAGGCAGCGCTCCTGGTCGTCGCAGGCATCTGGGTCGGCACGCCACTGGGCGGTGAACGCCGTGCCGTCGTGGCTGAGCTGCACGTCGATGGCCCAATAGGCGACCGGCACGAAGTTGGCGATGCTGCGGTCGCGGTCCACCACCAGGCGCAGCGTCGGCGTCTGCACGCGGCCTACCGGCAACACCCCCTGGTAGCCGGACTGGCGCCCCAGCAAGGTGAACAGGCGACTCATGTTCATGCCGATCAGCCAGTCGGCCCGGGAGCGACCCAGGGCCGAGTGATACAGGTTGAAGGTTTCGACCCCCGGCTTGAGGGCGGCCAGGGCCTTGCGGATCGATGCCTCGTCCAGGGCCGACAGCCATAGCCGCCGGATCGGCCCGCGATACCGGCAATGCTCCACCAATTCCCGGGCGATCATTTCGCCCTCACGGTCGGCGTCGGTGGCGATCACCAGTTCCTTCGCCTCCCCCAACAGGCGCTTGACGGCCTTGTACTGGCTGGCGGTTTTCGGCTTGACGGTCATTTTCCATTGCGCCGGCACGATGGGCAGGTCGGCCAGGACCCAGCGCTTGTAGCGCGCGTCGTAGGCATCGGGTGGGGCGGTTTCCAGCAGATGGCCGATGCACCAGGTGACCGTGATGCCCGGGCCCAACCAGCAACCGTCGCCACGGCGCGTGGCACCGAGCACGGCGGCGATATCCTTGGCCTGGGACGGCTTTTCACACAGGTACAGCTGCATAGCGCCCTTTTCCTGAAGCAGATTTCATGGGCCTGTAGCATGGTCATGGATGCACGCCAGGGCAAGTTTTATCTGTATGGATATACAGATAAAAGCGTTGCGCTGCGTTGCGAGGAGGCTCTGGCATGACATTCGGCGGCCTGTTGGCATGCAGAATGAATTTCTCGCAGGGGTATCGCTCATAACTTCAAGGCGGTTGCTACCGCAAAGAAGGTTTATGAGGTCAAGGAGAGTCACTTTCATGAATTCGATGCCCAATGGCGACGGCCAGGCGACTACACGTTTGATTCTCGTTGTGGAAGATGATCCAACCATTCTGGAGTTCCTCTGTGAAATCCTCGAGGACGAAGGGTTCGTCGTGGAGCCTCGGGAAAGCGCCGACGCAGCGTTGACGTTCCTCGAAGAAAGCGCCCACTACGTCGATCTGTTGCTCACGGACATCACTATGCCCGGCAAGATCGACGGTGCGGACCTGGCCAACCTGACGGGGGACCGCTGGCCGCAGATCCCGCTGCTGATCATGTCCGGTTTCGAGACGCCGGAAAGCGCCGGGATCAAGCACCACGCGTCGTTCATTGCCAAGCCTTGGGCGCTGGGACAGATGTTGGACCTGGTGGAGAGCACGGTGAAAAATCACTCGATCAACTGAGTGATTCCGGAGAGGGGGAGTGTCCGGGCACGTTTGGGTTGCAAGCGGCGGTGGCGTCTATGACAATGCGAGTCATTATCAGTCGCGAATTATTCCATTGCCATGCCCGCCAACGATCTGACCCTACGCAGTGCTGTCGACGTTCTGTACAGCGATCATCACGGTTGGCTCCAGGGCTGGTTGCGCAAGCGCTTGGGCAATGCCTTCGATGCGGCTGACCTGACCCAGGATACGTTTGTGCGGGTCATCAAGGCGCGCACGGCGCTGGATATCCGCGAGCCGCGCCCGTACCTGTCGATGATCGCCAAAGGGCTGTTGATCGACCTGTTTCGCCGCCGCTCGCTGGAACAATCCTACCTCGAAGCATTGGCCACCATGCCGCAAGAGCAGCACCCGTCGTTGGAAGAGCAGGCGATCCTGCTCCAGGCCCTGATGGAGATCGATCGTCTGCTCCTGGGATTGGGGCCGCGCGTCAGGCAGGCGTTCATCCTGTCGCAGTTCGATGGCCTGACCTATCCGCAAATTGCCGAGCGCCTGGGCGTCAGCGTCCGCACGGTCAACAATCACATGGCCAAGGCCATGGAGCATTGCTGCCTCATGCAAATTCAATTGCAGCTTTCATGAACCTGCCGCCCGAAGAATTGCAAGCCATCCGTGTGGCGGCACGGTGGTACGCCCGGCTGAATTCCGGGATTGCCACCGACGCGGACCGGGCCGATTGGCGCGCCTGGCTGGCTGCCGATCCGTTGCACGGCCAGGCCTGGCAGCGCATGGCCGCGGTGGCCGAGCAAATGGCGAGTGTGCCGGGCGCCCTGGCGGCACCGACCTTGAGCGACACCCACCAGCGCTCCCGCCGCCAAGTGTTGCGCAGCGCCTTGCTGCTGACATCCGCTGGCGGCCTGGGTTGGTTGAGCTGGCGCAGCCAGGCCACGCAGAACCTGCTTTGCGATTACCGCACGGCGGTGGGCGAGCGTCGCGAGTTCCAGTTGGCCGATGGCAGCACGCTCATGCTCAACACCGACACCTCGATCAACGTTCGTTTCGATGGACAGCAGCGGCGCCTGGAACTGTTGCGGGGTGAGGTGCTCGTGACGACGGCGGTCGATCCCTTGCGCCGTCCATTCAAGGTGGTCACGGGGCCGGCCGAGGTGCTGGCCCTGGGCACGCGTTTCATTGTCCGTAGCCAGGCGCGGGGCGGTGAAGTGGCGGTGTTGGAGAAAGCGGTCGAGGTGAGCCTGCCAGCACGTGGAGCCAGGATGCGCGTCGAGGCCGGCCAGCGCCTGGATTTCAATGAGCGTTCGTTAGGGACGCTGCGCGGCAACGATGTGTCGGTGGGGGCCTGGCAGAAGGGAAGCATTATCGCCATTGACCGTCCCCTGGCGGCGCTGCTGGACGAACTGTCGCGTTACCGTCCCGGCGTGCTGCGTTGGGATCCGGCGATTGGCGACTTGAAAGTGTCCGGTGTGTTTCCCGTCGATAACACCGATCTCGCCCTGGCCGCGCTGGAAAGCGGCTTTTCGTTGCGGGTGACCCGCTACAGCCGATTCTGGGTCCAGGTCGCGGGTGGCGATCGACGCTAATGCGGCGTAATAAAAAAACCAACCCCTGCACTTTTTATCTGCATCGTTCGGCTCTTCCTCAGTGAGTTTTTATCGACCGTTTGGGGGAGGGGAAATATGACGTGGGTGAATGCGCCAGGCCGTCTGGTGTTTGCAGTGAAAATCAGCTTGCTGGCGGTCACGACCGCTGGCGCCACGGCCATGAATGCCAGCCCGGTTGCAGCGGCTGCGGCGCAGCAGAGTGCGGTGCAGGCCTACGATATCGGCGCCGGCCGCCTGGTGGATGTGCTGACCCGTTTTTCCAGCGCCGCCGGTATTGCCCTTTCGTTTGATGCTCGGCAACTCGAAGGTTTGCAATCGCCCGGCCTGAAAGGTTCTTTCGGCGTGGGCGAGGGCTTTGCCCGCATTCTTGGCAGTAGTGGCCTGCAAGCCGAGCCCCAGGCCAACGGCACGTACGTGCTGCGCCGGCTGCCTGCCAACGGTTCGGCCATGGAACTGGGCGCCACCCGCATCGAGGCACAGCGGCTCGGGGCGACCACCGAGCAAAGCAGTTCCTACACGACGGGGGCGGTCACCATCAGCAAGGGCGAGCACTCCCTGCGCGAAACGCCGCAGTCGGTGACGGTGATCACCCGCAAGATGCTCGATGACCAGAACCTCAATACCATCGAACAAGTCATGGAGAAGACGCCTGGCATCACCGTCTACGACTCGACCATGGGCGGCAAGTATTTCTACTCCCGCGGGTTCCGCATGTCTGGCCAGTATCAATACGACGGCGTTCCGCTGGACATGGGCAACAGCTATGTCCAGGCCGACAGTTTCAGCAGCGACATGGCTTATTACGACCGTGTCGAAGTCCTGCGCGGCGCCGCCGGGATGATGAAGGGGGCGGGCGGTACGTCCGGCGGCGTCAACTTCGTGCGTAAACGCGGCCAGACCACGGCCCAGACCGAACTCAGCCTGTCCGGTGGCACCAGGGACAACTACCGTGGGCAAGTCGATACCGGTGGCCCGTTGAATGACTCCGGCACCGTGCGGGGCAGGGCGGTGATCGCCGAGCAGAGCCGGCATTATTTCTACGACGATGCCCGGCGCAAGGACCAGATCTACTACGGCGCCCTGGACTTCGACCTGTCGCCCGACACGACGCTCGGCCTTGGCGTTGCCTATGAAGACGTCGATGCAAGCCCCTGCTGGGGCGGGCTGCCGCGCTACCGGGACGGCAGCGACCTGAAACTCAGCCGCTCCACCTGCCTGGACCCGTCGTGGAACACCTGGCGTAGCCAGCGGACCACGGTGTTCGGTGATATCGCCCATCACCTCAATGACGATTGGGCCGTGAAGGTCGCCGGGGTCTATACGAAAAATACCCAGGACATCAAATACGCTTTTGCATCGGGCTCGGTGGCGCCCGGCACCTCGACCACCAACATGCTGGGCAGCATGTACGACTATGACCAGGTCGATTACGGCCTCGACGCCTACCTGGACGGCAAGTTCGACGCCCTGGGGCAGCAACATGAATTGATCGTCGGTTTCAACGCCAGCCGCTCGGACAAGGATGACTTCTTCTCGGTGGCACTGCTGCCCCAGAAGCAGAATGTGTTCGAGCCGGATCGGCATATTCCCGAACCGGACGACAGTTACTTCATCGAAAACTCGACACGCGGTGGGCCGGTCAAGACCGTGACCGAGCAGCACGGCATGTATTCGACCCTGCGGCTGAAACTGGCGGACCCGTTGACGTTTGTCGTCGGCAGCCGGGTGAGCTGGTACAGCTCCAAGACCGATTCGGAGTTCCTCACCGGCGGTTCGGAGCACGCCAAGAGCACGGAGACGGGCCAAGTCACGCCGTTTACCGCCGTGTTGCTGGATCTCAACGAGCACCTGACGGCCTATGCCAGCTATTCGGATATCTTCACGCCCCAGGGCAACTATCGCTCCGAAAGCGGCTCGGCACTCAAGCCCCTGGTGGGCGAGAGTTATGAACTGGGGATCAAGGGCGAGTGGTTCGAGGGACGCCTGAACAGTGCCTTCAACCTGTTCCGTACAGTGCAGAAAGACCAGGCCCAGACGGACTACGCCTCCAGCTGTGCGTCCTCGGACGGTTACTGCTATGAGAACGCCGGCAAGGTGCGCGCCCAGGGTTTCGAAGCCGAGATCAGCGGTGAAGTCATCGAGCGCCTGCAATTGCTGGCCGGCTACACCTACACCCAGACCAAGACCCTCGACGACATTGATACCAGCCTCAACGGCGGCTCGTTCAACAGCTACGTGCCGCGCCATGTGCTGCGCCTGTGGGGCGATTATGCCCTCGGCGGGGCGTTGGAACGGTTCAGTGTCGGTGCCGGGGTCAATGCCCAAAGCGACAATTTCCGCGTCTCGCCCACGACGGGCGAGAAGATCACCCAGGCCGGTTATGCGGTGTGGAACGGTCGTGTTGGCTACCGCATCGATGACACCTGGTCGTTGGCCCTCAATGGCAACAACCTGTTCGACAAGCGCTACTACACCACCATCGGCACCGAGGGCTTCGGTAACTATTACGGGGAACCGCGCAACTTCACCATGACCGTGAAGGCGCACTTCTGAGGCGGTGGCGAGGGCGCCAATGCCCTCGCCACGGTTCTGCCCTCAGTTGGTATCCAGGTCCACGTTACGGGTTTCCCGCAGGCAGATCATGCCCACCACCAGGCTCACCCCGGTGATCACCACCGGGTACCACAGCCCATAGAAAATATCCCCCGTATAGACCACCAGGGCAAACGACACGGTAGGCAGGAAACCGCCGAACCAGCCGTTGCCGATGTGGTAGGGCAGGGACATGGACGTGTAGCGGATCCGGGTCGGGAACAGTTCGACCATCAGCGCCGCCAGCGGTCCGTAGCACATCGCCGAGATGATGATCAGCGCGACGATCAGGGCGACGATCATCGGCCGGTTGATCTGCTGCGCATCGGCCTGTTGCGGGTAGCCGGCCAGGGTTACCGCACCACGCAGCGCCGCCTCGTCGTAGCCTTCGAGTTTCACGTCGCCAACGCTGATCTGCACGGTGCTGCCGGCCGGGGCCGCGACGCTGCTGTAGGGCAGGCCTTGCTTGACCAGGAAGGTCTTGACCTTGTCGCAAGGGCTGTCGAAACGCGCCTTGCCCACCGGGTCGAATTGGAAGGTGCAGGTGGCCGGATCGGCGATCACGGTGATGGGTGCCTGGCGGCTCGCCAGGTCGATGGCGGGGTTGGCGTAATGAGCGAGGGTCTTGAAGATCGGGAAGTACAGGGCAGTCGCCAGCAGCAGGCCGATCATCAGCACCGGTTTGCGCCCGACCTTGTCCGACAGCCAGCCGAAAAAGATGAAGAACGGTGCACCGATCACCACGCTGACAATCAGCAGGCTATTGGCGAGGGCCGGGTCCATCTTGAGGAATTGGGTGAGGAAAAACAGCACGTAGAACTGTGCGGCGTAGAAGGTCACCGCTTGCCCGGCGTTGATGCTGAAGAGTGCGATCAGCACCACCTTGAGGTTTTCCCATTTGCCGAAGGATTCGCGGATCGGCGCCTTGCAGCACTTGCCTTCCTCTTTCATTTTCAGGAAGGCCGGCGATTCGTGCAGGCTCAGGCGAATCCAGGTGGAGATGCCCAGCAGCAGGATCGACAGCAGGAACGGAATGCGCCAGCCCCAGACTTCGAACTGATCGCCGGTGAAGTAGCGGCAGCCCAAAACCACCAGCAGCGACAGCAGCAACCCGAGGGTGGCCGTGGACTGAATCCAGCTGGTATGGAAACCGCGCTTGCCCATTGGCGCGTGTTCGGCGACATAAGTTGCCGCGCCACCGTACTCACCGCCCAGGGCCAAGCCCTGGAGCATGCGCAACACCACCAGGATGATCGGCGCGGCAATGCCGATGCTGGCGTAGTTGGGCAGCAGGCCGACGCAGAACGTCGCCAGGCCCATGAGCACGATGGTGGCCAGAAACGTGTACTTGCGCCCGATCATGTCCCCCAACCGACCGAACACCAGGGCCCCGAACGGCCGCACGATGAAACCGGCGGCGAAGGCCATCAGGGCGAAGATGAACGCGGTGGTGTCGTTGACCCCGGCAAAGAACTGCTTGCTGATCACCGCCGCCAGGGCGCCATAGAGAAAAAAGTCGTACCACTCGAACACCGTCCCCAGGGACGAGGCGAAGATGACTTTCTGGGTTTCCTGGCTGGTGCCGGCGCTGCGCGTGGCTTCCAGGGTCTGAACATGCTCTGACATAGCGGTATCCCTCACAGTGATTGTTTTTGTTGTTCCACTGCGACGCCGGGCTGGCGTCTCCTGATTTGACACGTTCCCTTTGCTTACACATTTCCCCTGTGGGAGCGGGCTTACTTATTTTTCAGACCGTGGCAGGCTCCTTTTGCGGCATGGTGATTCGGGTGTCTGCCTCAAGCATCATCTGCGCCGCCTTCTCGGCAATCATCAGCGTCGGCGAGCAGGTGTTGCCCGAGGTGATGCGCGGCATGATCGAGGCATCGGCGATGCGCAGGCCCTTGATGCCGTGCACGCGCAGTTGTGCATCCACCACAGCATCATTGTCCTGGCCCATGCGGCATGTGCCGACCGGGTGGAAAATCGTCGTGCCGATGCGGGCGGCGGCCTGGTGCAATTCCTCTTCGGTTTGCAGGCTGGGGCCCGGCAGGTATTCCACCGGTTTGAACGCGCTCAAGGCCGGGGCCGCGACGATGCGTCGGGTCAGGCGGATGGCGTCGGCGGCGACTCGCAAGTCTTCGGGGTGACTCAGGTAATTGGGCTGGATCAGCGGCGCTTCGTGTGGGTCGGCCGAACGAATGTCCACTCGGCCACGGCTTTGCGGGCGCAGGTCGCAGACCGACGCGGTGAACGCCGGGAAGCTGTGCAGCGGTTCGCCGAAGCGTTCCAGGGACAGCGGCTGCACGTGGTATTCGAGGTTGGCCGAGGTCTGCTCCGGGCCCGAACGGGCGAACGCGCCGAGTTGACTGGGGGCCATGGACAGCGGGCCGCTGCGGTCGTACAGATAGCGCAGGCCCATGCCCATCTTGCCCCACAGGCTGCCGGCGATCTGGTTCAGGGTGCGGGCGTTTTCCAACTGATAGATCAGCCGCAGTTGCAGGTGGTCCTGCAAGTTGCCGCCGACACCGGGCAACTCATGGGTTACGCCGATGCCCAGGCGTTGCAGCAGGTTGCGCGGGCCGATCCCGGAGCGTTGCAGGATGCCCGGCGAACCCACGGCGCCGGCGCACAGGACGATTTCCTTGCGGGCCTTGAACGTCATACCCTTGCCTTGCCAGCGGGCGCTGACGGCGTGGGCGCGGTCGTCACGCAGCAACACCCGGTCGACTTCGACGTCGGTCAATACGGTGAGGTTGGCGCGCTGGCGAATGGGTTTGAGAAACGCCTTGGCCGCGTTCCAGCGTACCCCGGCTTTCTGGTTGACCTGGAAGTAGCCGCAGCCCTCGTTGTCGCCGCTGTTGAAATCGTCGACGTTGGGGATGCCGCTCTGCTCGGCGGCGCTGCGAAAGGCATCGAGAATCGGCCATGACAGGCGCTGGCGTTCGACGCGCCACTCGCCGTCGGCACCGTGGAATTCAGACGCGCCGGCAAAGTGGTTTTCGCTCTGGCGGAACAGCGGCAGGACGTCTTTCCAGGCCCAGCCGGGATTGCCTGCGGCGGCCCAGCCGTCGTAATCGGCAGCCTGGCCACGCATGTAAATCATGCCGTTGATGGAGGAACAACCGCCCAGCACCTTGCCGCGCGGGTAGCTCAGGGCGCGGCCTTGCAGGCCCGGTTGCGCTTCGGTCTTGAAACACCAGTCGGTGCGTGGGTTGCCGATGCAGAACAAGTAGCCGACCGGAATGTGAATCCATGGATAGTTGTCGCGCCCACCGGCTTCGAGCAGCAGGACCCGGTGTTGCGGGTTGGCCGAAAGCCGATTGGCCAGCAAGCACCCGGCAGGGCCGGCGCCCACGATCACGTAATCGTATTCATCGACGACAGGTTGCATTCGCGACCTCATTCTTGTTGTTGTGGGAGCCATCCTAGTTGTTAGTTTTCGTCAAAAGAATGTTAGTTTTTGCGCAGCCGCTGTGCGTTTATAAACAGCGCTGCCTTCAGGCGCGTTCAAGGATCGCCCCATGTTCGACTGGAATGACCTGCGCTATTTCCTGGAACTGCAACGCAGCGGGCGTTTGTTGACGGCTGCCCGACGGCTGAACACCACCCACGCCACGGTGGCCCGGCACATCGAGGCCATCGAGAAAAGCCTCGGCACTGCGCTGTTCGTCCAGCATGCCCAGGGCTATGAACTGACCCCGGCCGGCGAGACATTGCTCAAGCACGCCGAAGCCATGGAGAACGTGGCGTTGCTGGCCCAGGAGGACATTACCCAGTCCAGTGCACCCCTGGGCAAGATCCGCCTGGGGGTGACCGAAGGGCTGGGCATCATGTTCCTCGCCAGCCGCATGGATGGGCTGTTCCAGCGCTATCCGGGGCTGGAGGTGGAACTGGTGGCGGTGCCGCGCTTTGTCAGCATCCTCAACCGTGAGGCGGAAATCAGCATCCACCTCGAACGCCCGGCGGCCGACCTGTTGGTGACCCGCAAACTCACCGACTACAGCCTGGCGCTGTACGCCAGCCAGGCCTACCTGGACCGCTCGCCAGCATTGCGCAGCCGCGAGGACCTGGGCCGCCACGCCTGGATCGGTTATGTCGATGATCTGCTGTTCAGCCAGGAACTGATGTTCCTCAACAGTTTTTGCCGCAACCCTCGAGTGGTGTTTCACAGCACCAGCGTCATCGCCCAGCAACAGGCCGCGCGCTCGGGCCTGGGGATCGCCGTGTTGCCGTGCTACATGGCCAGCGGCGACCCGACGCTGGTGCCGCTGCTGCCGGACGAAACCATCCGCCGCAGCTACTGGATCAGCACCCGTCGCGAACTGCACAAATCCGTCCGCCTGCGGGTGTTGTGGGATTACGTGGTGCAGTTGTGCGAGCGGGAGCAGGAGTTGTTGTTGCCCTGAGCACGCAATATCCCTGTGGCGAGCCTCTATGTGGAACAAGGCTCTGTGGAGGCAAGGTTCTGTGGGCTCTGTGGGAGCAAGGCTTGCCCGCGATGAAGAACACACGGTCTATCTGGAACCGAGTCGCCTGCTTCGCGGGCAAGCCTTGCTCCCACAGAACCCATAGAGCCCACCGATGAATCCCCTCGCCACAAAGGTCGTTGGTGCCCCGGCAACTGGCCGCCCAAGCCCCCTTTTCTGGCCCCCAATGACCTCAGCCGACGCGCTGGCGTGCCTTAGTGTTGACCCACAACAAGAAAAGCGCAGCCAAGAGGGGCCCTATGTTGGCAATCACGCCTTCAACCTTGCTTCACTCCGCCGTCATCGTGCTGCTCGGCAGCCTGCTCGCCGGCTGCGGCGAAGAGCCCAAGCCGCCCGTACCCACGGTATTCACGGCCATGCCCAGCGACGCGGCGTTGGCCCAGGTCTACGACAGCAGTTGCAAGCTCTGCCACGCCAATCCCGGCGCCGGCGCACCGTTGACCGGCGATACGAACGCCTGGGCCCCACGGGTCGCCCAAGGCGCCGAGACCCTGCTGGACCACGCGATCAACGGCTACAACGGTATGCCGCCGATGGGCCTGTGCATGCACTGTTCCGAAGAGCAGTTCCTGGCCCTGATTGCCTTCATGTCCGACCAACACTTCCAATAATAAATACGGGTACTTTCGGCATGACGATGGACTACTCACGGCGTCGGTTGCTGCAACAGGCCGGCGTTGTCGCCGCCTTTACCGCACTGGGCAGCCAGGGCGCCCTGGCCGAGCTGATGCGCGCGCCTCGCTTGATCCCGTGGCGCAACTGGTCCGGTGCGCAGAGTTGCCTGCCGGCGGCGCGCCTGGCCCCCAAGGACCTCGACGAACTGGTGCAGGTGGTGCGCCGCGCCGAAGGGCGGATTCGGCCGGTGGGTTCCGGGCATTCCTTCAGCGCCCTGGTGCCCACCGACGGCACCTTGTTGTCGCTGAGTTTTTTCAGTGGCCTGCTGGACCACGACGGCGCCAGCCTGCAAGCCGAGTTCGGTGGCGGCACGCCCATGTCCCGCATGGGGCCGGCGCTCAAGGCCATCGGCCAGGCACTGCCGAACATGGCCGACGTGGATTACCAGACCTTGGCCGGTGCCATCGCCACCTCGACCCATGGCACCGGCAAGGCCTTCGGCTCTTACGCGTCCCAGGTGGTCGGCCTGCAACTGGTGACGGCCAAGGGCGAGGTCCTCGATTGCGATGCGCGGCGTCATCCCGAAGTATTCCAGGCCGGCCGGGTGTCCCTTGGCGCGCTGGGGCTGGTGACCCGCGTGCGTTTACAAAACCGCGCGGCTTATCGCTTGCGCGAGCACCAGTGGGTGGCGAACACCGAGGAGTTGCTTGAGGACGTGGACACCAACACCCGGGACAACCAGCACTGGGAAATGCAAGTCGTCACCCATTCCGACTATGCGCTGTCGATCACCCTGAACGAAACCACCGATCCGCCCACGCCGCCGATCAGTCCCGAGGAGGAGGGCGGCAACGAGTTCGTCTCCCTGATCGAAAACCTCGACAAGTACGGCAGCGATTTTTCAGCGATCCGGCGTGCGCTGCTCAACAGCCTGCGACTGGTGGCCGATTTCGATGACCGCGTCGGTGACTCCCATGACATCTACGCCAACGCCCGCACCGTGCGTTTCAATGAGATGGAGTACTCGGTACCGGCCGAACACGGGCCGGCGTGCCTGCGGGAAATCCTCGCGCTGATCCGCGACAAGGACCTGCGCACCTGGTTTCCCATCGAATACCGCTACGTGAAGGCCGACGACATTGCCTTGAGCATGTTCGAAGGCCGGGACAGTTGCTCGATCTCCGTGCACCAGCATTACCAGATGGACCACCACAATTTCTTTGCCGCCATCGAGCCGATCTTCTGGAAGTACCAGGGCCGTCCGCACTGGGGGAAGCTGCACTCGCTGAACGCCAAGGCACTCCAGGCGTTGTACCCGCGCTGGACCGAATTCACCCAGGTGCGCCAGGCATTGGACCCTGGCGGCAAGTTTCTCAATGGGCACCTTGCATCGATTCTGGGGGTGGGCTGAGGTTTCAATTGTTTGGGCCGAGAGCTGGTTAATCTGCAGCTGATCCATTCCTGTCAAACACAAAACCTATGGCTGAGAGGCTTCTGTGGGAGCAAGGCTTGCCCGCGATGAAGAACACTCGGTCTATCGGGAACCCAGTTGCCTGCTTCGCGGGCAAGCCTTGCTCCCACAGAAGCCTTGCTCCCACATAGCGGTTCACCACAGGTTCTGTGAGGCCCTCTAGAACGCAAACGGAATACTGATCTTGGCCCAGAGCATTTCGCCTTCGGTGCGGTTCTCCACTTCAAACTCCTTGGCCCAGCGGATCTCGGCGCTGGCGTACTTGAGGAAGGTCAGGTGCAGCGCCGGGCCGATGGCGAAGACCTGGCCGCGGACCCCGTCGTCCACATCCTGACCGGCGAATTGCACGGTGCGGCCGTACTGTTTGTCGTCGGTGGTCTGCTTGAGGTAGTAGCCGTTGAGCCCCAACCTCAGGTTGTCGGTCACGCGGTAGCTGGCGGAATAGTCGAAGTGGAAAATCTGCCCGGAACGGTAGTCGGTGTCCTTGTTCTTGCGGTTGAAGCTGTAGGTGGTCTTCATCGACACCTCGGTGTCTTCCGTGGGCAGCCAGGTGAAGGAAAACAGCGGCTTGTAGGTGTAGAAATTATTGCTGGTGTTGGCCAGTCGATCGGTGCTGTATTCGCCGGTCGGCACAGTGATTTCCACCGCTGCGGCCAGCGTCAGGTGCTTGCCCATGTCCCAGAGCACGATGGGCGAAATGGTGGTGTCGCCCATGCCCTCGCGGGTGTCATGCAGGCCGAACACCGAGACTTCCTGCTTGAGCCAGGGTTGGGCGATGTAGATCCCCGCGCGTCCACCGGCCACCCGCCACGGGCTGAGGTAATCGATACGTGGGACCACAGCCGTGGATTCGATTTCGACGTCCGGCACTTCGCCGCCCAACGAACTGATGTTGAATTTCCGGGCCTTGTAATGGTTGTAGTAGAGGTTGAACGCGACCATGTGGTCGGGAAGGCTGTCGACTTCCAGCGGCAACACGAAAAAGCCATCGGTGCCTGGGCCGATGTTGTCGACCCCCGATTCGGTGGCCAAGGCGGGCAGGGCTGCGCCGCAGGCCAGGGCGAGGGTCAATTGCAAGGCGAATGTCGTGCGGATCGGGTTCATGTGGGGGGCTCATTATTATTGTTGGAAATGCACCGGAGGTCCGAGTCATACAAATAAGCCGTTCGCCGCCGACAGGGCAGGGTATTGGCGGCCAGACAGGGGACATGGGCGGCCAGATTTTTCCACCCCTCTATTCAGCGGCTCGTGCTAACTTTATGAAATAACCGGTTACAAAAACGCCACCTAACGTGCTCCGGAACCCGCCCCATGCAGATGAAAGTCATCGACCCCACCTATGAATTGGCGCTGGTATCGCCATTTTTGCTGCAAACCTTGGCCGAGGTGGTGGCGGACAAGGGCTTCGATGCCGCTAGCCTGTGTCGCGGCCTGGGGTTCGGCCTCGATGACCTGCAAGATCCCGCCCAGCGCATTTCCTATCGCCAGGCCGTGGTCATGATCCAACGGGCGCTCAAGCTGCTGCCGGATCAAGGCCTGGGGTTATGGGTGGGGGACCGCAACGTGCTCGGCACCCTCGGCCTGCTGGGCCACGTCTTGTCGCTGTGCGAAACCCTGCGCGATGTCTTCGCCCTCGGGGTTCGTTACCAGCACACCACCGGCGGCATCGCCGTGACCCGTGTCGAAGAGGCTACCGACCGGATCATGGTCGAGGCCACTTGCCGCCTGCCTTTCGCCGAGATCCAGGTGTTTGCCGTGGAAGAGTTCTTCGCCAGCCTGATGGTCTACGGCCGGGCGCTGGCGGGGGCCGAATTCAAGCCCTTGGCCGTGGAATTCATGCATGCCGCGCCGTCCTATGCCCAGGCGTACCAGCGGATCCTGGGGCCTGAGGTGCGCTTCGGTTGCCGGCACAACCGCATGCTGATCGACGTGCGCTGGCTCGACATGCGTTTACCCAATCATCACCCGCTGGCCCTGCGCCAGGCATTGGCCTTGCTTGAGCAGGAAGCCTGCGAGGTCCACCAGAAGATCGACTTGATCCAGGCCGTGGAACGGGCGATTGCCCGGGACCTGACCCGGGGCAGCCACATCGAGAAAATCGCCAGCGACCTCAACATGAGCAGCCGCACCCTGCGTCGGCGCCTGACCGAACACAGCCTGACCTTCGAAACCTTGCTCGAGCAGGTGCGCCGCGGCCGCACCCTGAACCTGCTGGCCAACCCAGAGCTGTCCATCGAGCGCATTACCGAAGAGGTCGGCTACAGCGATGTGCGCAGCTTTCGCCGGGCGTTCCGGCGCTGGACCGGCATGAGCCCCAGCGCGTTTCGCAATGAGAGCGCTGACGCTCGGCCCTAAGGATATGTCCACACGGTATTTCTCAAGTCCCGTGGGCTTTCCCTAAATGAACAGAGACAGGCCGAACAACCAGGCTTTTTGTATCCGCTTGTTGCCTGGAGGCGGGTGTTCGTCGATCTACCGGCTTGACATCTTTTTCCTGCAAACAACCCCCAGTAAACTCGCACCCCCCATGAAACAAGATTAGCCACGCTGCCTGGTCGCGTTCTGTTGCACAATACGCCCCGGACCGTTTCTCTCAGGATGTTCAATGTTCAAATCATTTCCCATGCGCACCGTCGGGCTTGCATTGGTGCTGGCCGCCGCAGCCGGTTGCTCGTCGAAGAAAACCGCCATCTATGAGCACGAGAACTTCGATGATTCCGGCACGTTCTCCCGCACGTATCCGGTGAGTGACGCGGCCACCTGCGAAGCCGGGCGCCGGGCGTTGCTCAGCCAGGGCTACATCATCACCAGCAGCGATCCGAAGCTGGTCAGCGGTCACAAGAGTTTCCAGCAGACCGGCGAAACCCATATGGAGATCAGTTTCAACCTGGTCTGTGCCGAAGATGGCGGTACCGGGCACCGGGCGACCATGTTCGCCAACGCCTTGCAGGACCGTTATGCCCTGAAGAAAACCAACAACTCCGCCAGCCTGGGCGTGGGTGTGCTGGGTTCGGTGTCGATGCCGATCGGCTCCTCGGATGATTCGATGGTCAAGGTCGCCAGCGAAACCGTGTCGGCGGCCAAGTTCTATGAGCGTTTCTTTGCCTTGGTGGAGCTGTTCCTGCCTCCCGAAGCGAAGAAGGCCGCCGAGAATGCCGACAAGCCGAAGGCTGAGCTGGGGGTGCCGGAAACCAAGGCCGAGTCGGCTGCCTTGATGCCTGCACCGACTCCAGATCCGGCTCCAGCCCCAGCCCCAGCCCCAGCGGCCGAGCCTGTTGCGCCTGAGCCTGCGCCTGCAGCGGCCACCCCCGTCGAGGAGGCTGCGCCGGCCCCTGTCGAAACCGTTCCTGCGGTGTCGGAGCCTGTCGCACCGCCGAGCGAGCCCGCGCCGATTGCGCCTGAATCGTTCGAGTCTGCGCCGACGACCGAAACCGTGACACCGCCACCACCACCGTCCAGCTCGTTGCCGGCCCCGACCGAGCCGATCCAACCGCTTCCGGCCTCCTGAGATCCCGTGGCAGGGAGTTACTTCCTGCCACACTTCACGCAGTAATTTCCCGACCCTGTGCTACGTTTAATTCATGAAGCCTTTGCTTCATGTTTTGTTCATAGAGCAGCTTTATGCTGATGCCAGCGCCATCAGGCATTGGTTCAACGACAGGGGAAGGACGCGTAATGGATGATTATCAGGAAGAGCTGCTGGAATACCAGGCCTACGAACTGGACCCGCTGGAACCCGCCGAAGATGCAACGGAGTTGTAACGCAGCTGCAAGCTGCAAGCTAGGATCTTGAAGCTTGAAGCTTGAAGCTTAAACCCCTCTGTGACTTCGGCGAAACTCCCCTGGCGTCTGGTCATTCCAGCGCTTGAAGGCCCGTTGAAAGGCCTCGGCTGAGGCAAACCCCAACAGGTAGGCGATTTCGCCGAACGCCAGTTCGGTATCGCGTATGTAGGTCATGGCCAAGTCGCGACGGGTGTCGTTGAGGATGGCGCGAAACTGTGTGCCTTCCTCGGCCAGCTTGCGACGCAGGGTCCAGGTCGGCAGCTTCAGGCGAGCCGCCACTTCTTCCAGGTCGGGTTCCCGGCCGCCGCTGAGCAACGGTCCCAGCAGTTGAATGATGCGCTCGCGCAGGCTGCGGGTGCGGGTCAGTTGTTCCAGTTCCCGTTCACATAACTGAACCAGATGATGCCAGGTACTGGGGCAATGCTGCGGGTTGCGCTGGGCAAGGCTGTCCAGGCCCAGGCGCAGTTGATTCTGTTCGGCGCCAAACTGGATCGGGCAGTCACCCAGTGTGCGGTAGGCCGACAGGTATTCCGGTTCCTCGAATTCAATGTCAATGCGTTCGGGCCGCAGCGCGATGCCGCTGACGCTGGACAATTGCGTCAGCCAGCCGGAAATGATCGAGTCCACGACGAAGCGGTTGTAGGCGTTATAGGGGCTGATGGAATAGAACCGCAGCCAGGCGCCGCGGGCATCCTCATGGAAACTCGATTGGCCACGATAGTTGGAGCCATACAGTGGCTCGAAGCGGATCATGCAGCGGGCCGCCTCGCGTACGGTCGGCGCCTGGGCAGCGGTGACGCCGGCCAGCCCGGCCTGGCTCAAACGGCCGAACTGCCCCATGCGCAGGCCCAGGGCCGGGTCCTGGGTCTGTTGAATCGCGGCGTGGCCCAGGCGCATGTACCGTGGAATCGACAGGCGTGCCCCGGGCTCGGCCAGGCGCGCGGCATCAAGGCCGTACTGTTCAAGCAGGGGCTTGGGGTCTTGTCCATGGCTGGCGACCGCGTCAGCCAGGCTATGGACGAAGCCAACTGACAGGTCCCCCAGGCGCATCGGCTGCGGTTTCGTGTTCACAACCACAAGTTCAACAGGCGGGCGCCACGGGCTTCGCCGTCGGGGAAGTGCTGGCCGTTGTGGCTGATGAAGCTCTGGCCGGCGCTGCCGCTGTCCCAGAACTGCCCACGCAGGAACACGCTGACGCCGCCCCGGGCCTGGCTGATAGGCAACTGGCTGGTCAGTGTCAGGCGATGCCAGGCTTGCCCCTCGCTCACTTCACCAGGCTTGAGGCTCACTTCGCTCGGCGTCGACAGGCCTTTATAACCGCTCCAGGGCTTGTCCCAGGCGCCGCGACCGATGACAAAGGCGGGTACCGCGATCAGTTGCGCGCCCTGTTCATTGAGCTGCCGGTAGTGGAGCGGGTACCAACTGTCGCTGCCGATCAGCACGCCCAGGCGCCCGGCAGGCGTGTCGATGACGAGGGGGGCGGCCGGATGGTCGGCGCCCAGCACATCCTGTTGCTCGAACACCGGATGCCGTTGGCGTTGCGGCTGACCGAGCGGCCGGCCATCGCTGCCGAACACCAGGCTGCTGTTGTACAACGCGCCGTGGCCAATTTTCAGCTCGCCTTCGTCGACGCTGGGTTCGGGCAGCACGATGGAGCCAGCCACCAGGGTGATGCCGAACTCCTTGGCCAGCCCGCCGAACAGCGCTTGATAGTCATGGGCCATGCGCTCGGCTTTCATGCGCAGGTAGGCATCGTCCAAACGGTTGTCGCCCTCGGCGCTGACCAGCGCCTGGACGAACGCCAGCGGATTGCTCACCGCCAGCCAGTTCATGGCTTCCTTCAGGGTGGTGGCCTGGTACAACTCGTCTTTTTCGCCACCGACCATCAGCCAGGTACCAATGTGCTCGGGCAGGACCACGACGGTCTTGGCATTGAGAAAACCCTGGTCGCGGGCTGCCTGCAGATAGGCCGCCAGTTTGCGATGCAGGCGCTCGGGGCTCTGGTAGTCGGTGGGGAACAGTTCGGGCTGGATGCCCAGCAGATTGCCACGGTCGGCCGGCGTGCCCTGGTCGACCGCCAGGGTAATACGCAGGTCTGACAGGTAATGGCCGGCCGGCCGATCCGTCGTCCACAGTGCGTAGGTAACCAGGGCGGCAATCAAGGCCAATGAAAACAGCAAGTACAGAAATTTGCGCATGGGGGAACAGTCAGCGGCCGTATTCAGGTTCGTGATTTTTCATCAAGAGTCACGGGGCAGGGTACGGTAAAACAAGGGATTAGCGAAGGGCGGACGCTGATTTGTACGCATGGAAAGTGTCCGCAAAGGCGTCCATGGAGCCCGTGGACGCCCTTGGCGCTGGGCGGGGCGGCTAGTGACTTTTGGCCTTCCTGATCCGGATCAGGATCATCAACATGATCAACAGCACCGGTGGCGCCATGCCCAGCAGCGCTTCACGGGCCGAGAGGTGTGCGCCCAGGGTGTGCAACCCGCTGTAGACCAACTTGAACAGGTTGATCAGGTAGTAAGTGATGGCGATGATCGACAGGCCTTCCACCGCGCGCTGGATCTTGATCTGGGCATCGGCGCGGGCATTGAGGCTGCGCAGGATCTCGGCGTTCTGGTCTTCCATCTCGACTTGCACGCGGGCTTGCAGCAGGTCGCCCAGGTTGGCGACGCTCATGGCCAGTTGTTCGAGGCGCTGTTCGGTGGCGGCGCAATAACGCACCGTGGGCTTGAAACGCCGTTCGATGAACACGCCCAAACGCTGGCAATCCCCCAAATGACTTTCGCGCAATTCCCCCAACCGCTCGAACACCAGCTGTGCGTAGGCGCGGGTCGCGCTGAAACGGTGGCGATTCCTGACTGTACTGCTGACGACCTGGCGCGACAGCAGGGCGATATCTTCCAACAAGGCCTTGGCATCCACGCCGCTGGCGTTGGCGTTGCGTTCGGAGAGACTCACCAGGGTGCGATCGAATTCGTTCAGTTGCGGGTCCAGTGCCTTGGCGATACTGAGCGACAGGGACGCCATCATGCGATAGGTCTCGATTTCCAGTAGGCGGCGAATCATGCGTCCCTGGCGATAGGCGTTGAGCCGTCGGTTGATGAACAGCAGGCGATTGGTGCCATCCTCGGTCAGGCGGAAATCACTCCAGACCACCGCATCGCCACCGCCCACGCAGGAGCCGCAGGGGTCCTTGAACCCGTAGCTGGCCAGGTCGAGACCATCTTCGGCGCGCACCACCACCTGAACGGCATTGATCAGGTGCTGGGCGTGACCTTCGATGCCCCGGGCCAGGCATTCAGGCAGCGTCGTCCATTGCAACTCGTTGCTGCTGGCGGGAACGACCAGGGTCAGGGTGAAGAACTCGGCGTGGCGCTCCCACTTGAGCGGATGCCCTTGCAGGCGGGTGATGCCTTGTGCGGCGTCTGCTGCGACGGTATCAGGGCACAGTCGCTCCAGTAGAGCGTTGCACTGGGCATTGTCGCCCAGGAATGCCAAGTGAAAGACGTGGGCCGGTTCGTCGAAATACAGTGACGGGCGGGCGTGCAACTCGTTGTGCAGCATTTTTCGTTGGGGATGCATGCAATGACGACTCTGTTATTGGCGTTATTTTTTGGGTTTGAGCACGTGAGCCAGCGTTGGTAGCGTGGGTAATCACTCAGTCTGAAATGCGGAACACGACAAATCAATCACTTATGACGGTTCGTCCACATTAGGTGGAATTTTTTTTGCGGATGATTTGGTTTTTTGGCCCGACTTGAGCCGCACATGTGGAATTTTGCACGGGTCAATTGAATGTGTAGAAAAGAGCGGCACGCTCTTTTTCAATTGGTACCGATTGCGCACGGCGTATCGCCCGTCCCGGGGGTAGCCCTCCATGACTATGACCCTACTTTTGACCTACAGGGTTGACATCAAGAGGATAAAAATTAGCCCAACGCTTATGATGAGGTGGGTTTGCGGGCGGGGCTTCGAACGCTGCTGATTGGTCTTAGGCTCCGTTAATAAAGGCATGCGTGGACTGCTTAACCAAAGGTTTCAGCCGAGCCTAATCCTTTCGAGGTCGGTCAACTCAGCGTTCTCAACGCAGCTGGGATTCGGTGGCCAAACAGGAGGATGCTGGACGAGATGGATGCAGAAGGACTGGTCCAACAGGTGCACGGCCGATGGGTCACCGCACACGGTGATCCAGCGACCGGCGGCGATTGCCGTTGCTCAGAAAGGCTATGACTGAACGGGGAAACAATATGATCGAACGATGGCGTCCAGCAACTCGGGAGTAGTAAGGGAAGTGGCCAGTTTGGGAGGTCGCGCCGTCATCTTACGAATGGTAGAACTTCGCGGCCTACGCGGCGTTCGCTTTCTCTGATAGTCGGTTGCAAATTGCTCGGCTTCATCTGCCTTGAAGAGGAACAAACCCTTAATGGCATCTGGGTGTTCTTGCGGTAGTGGAATGAGTAGCTTTTCTTCAACGAAACTGACTAAGGAATTTTGCGACATCCCGGTCATCGAGCAGAGATCATTCCACGTAATATATGAGCTGAGATGATTCACAATAAATTTGGCAGCATCGATGGATACAAAGTAAGTGTCGAGTTTAATGAAGGGTACTACCGCGGTATCTAAGAAACGATTATAAATCGTTCGCGTGCCGTACCCGCCGCATTCCTTGGCTAGTTCCGAAATAGACAAGTGCTGTTTTCGCCATTCGAGTGCGTGTTGCAAACTCTCTTGAGTACAACGCTCGCTGACTGACCGATTATTTTTCCCCAGAAAGGGTGCTGTCAGTAGAATTCCCACGTCGCGAAGTGCTCTAACGTCTTTACTTGCAAGATTGAGGCGCTTGCATACAGTACCAAACGTCACCATTCCGTCCGCTGGCAAGGGAGGTTGCAAAAAGGCGAGATCTTTTTTCTCCAGGTGTAACCTCATCCCCTCTGACAAGTGTTTTCGTTGGTAAACAAGCACAGTGCTGCCAAAGCGGACGATGCTAATCGCGATCGGAGTAAACCCTGCGAGTAACTTTCTTAGGCTAGCGCCCGAGAGACCGCTCCGTCGCACAACTTCAGATCTCAGTACGTATTTTTGTCCGAATTTCTGTACAGCCTCCAGTGACGTCCTCAAGCCATTTGGATAGGAGACGGAATGCCCTTTTAACAGTCCTGAGACGATCAGCGCGCGAACAGTGCTTGTTTTTGTATCGAGAACCTCCGCTGCAGCCGTCAAGCTGAGAACTTCAAAGTTATCCCCTGGCTCACCGGGTGTATCGTCGTTGTCCCACAGAAGGTCTTGCCGATTGTAGAGCACCTTGCAGAAATCAGGGCATTGATAGCGTCGCTCAGACTTCGGTGCCCTTCTGGTAAGTGGTAGGGCATTCAGCGGAATGTCAGGGTTCCGTTGTAGAACAACGTTGTGGCTATCAAAGATAAAACCCAATTCTTTGCGCGTATAGCTTAATTCTCCGCACTGGCATTCAGATGAATGGCTCAGTGGCTGAGTTTGGGAACTTCGGAATAGGTACTCCATTGCGTACTCTCTGAGTGTCGCATCGTCACTTAAAACGAAGGGCGCCAGAAGAGCTCTTCTATGCAAACTTGGGAATAGCTCTTGGATTCGGTCAATTTCACGAAAAAAATTGGACTTATTGCCAGTCGCAATCCGTGCGCAGCTGTCTACTATAATCCCGCGATTGTTGGGTGTGTGGGCGAAGCGCATAGCGGCAATCGCTGCCACCAACGTTGCAAAGAACCTTTCATCTTTCGCCTCCAACGCACCATTGAAGAGTTTGGGTGTCTTCATGTTTAATTCGACTGTTAATGTTTCTCGTAGATCATACTTGCAAGGGCAAATGTAGTCGTTAATGGCAGTCCAAAGCAACGGTTTGCAGCAGCTTGGACATTGAGTTATGTAGCGCTCGCTATGAACTGGGCAAATTTCACTGAAGCTAAATATGTGCATCTGATTCAGATGCCCTTCTCTCGCGCATCCAGGGCACAGCGCAAGGTGTTGCTTCAGCAAAGATAGAGGGAAGGTCATACCTGCTATTTCAACATTTGGATAACCTTTCTCAGGGGAGATTCTGTAAAAGCATGACGTAATTGCATCCTTCTCCGCAGCAGTAAAGCCTGTATGGCTTGCCAGGAGTTCGCACGGGCCGGATCCCTGCCAAAGAGCACTGGTCATTGTAACGGCCTTGCGGTCGAGTCTGTCATCACGAAGGAGATGCGCTGTGGAAATGCCATTTCCTGTTGCGCAGCGGAATAGCAGTGACATGGCACTCTCATGTGGTTTGGGCAGAGGGTAAAACGTCAGCTGATTCACAGGCTCTTCCCCTTAGGGTTCTTAGCGATAATTTTCTTGAGCTCACCAATCGTGAGTTCGAACGAGTTTTTTTCGGTCAACCGTGTACTTACTTGAATAGTGCTGCAACCGGAAATTAAGTCTTGTGTGCAAAAATCTCCTGCATTTCGACGTAACGCTGTATATACGGCCTCTTTCAAAATATTGGAGAGTCCGCGAAAATTTCCACCCGTTGCTGCATAGAATGCGAGGACCATTTTCTCATCAGTCATCGGTAGCACTTCTTCGAAACCCAGTTCGCCGTTTAGGAACTGGCCATATGCTCTTAGGACCTTGGCGAAGATGTTTCGACTTTCTGGACTTGCGAGGGAAAAAGGGTAGAGGGCAGCCCTATAGGGACAGCGATCTGCCAAAGCCGCGTGGCAGTTAAAGGCATACTCATATTGTCCCTCGCCGACAAATAGAATAGGCCGCTGGAAGAAATCCATGAGAGTTTTAGCGAAGTCTGCAGCATCTTTGATCGCTCTGTCCGTTCCAGTTCGGTACAGGTGAGGCCATTCATCTAGTATAAGAAGCCGAGTTTGACACTTTCGCAGATTGTGCAGCAGGCAGTGTTCCAGAGCTTCGAGAGACTGGTACTCTCGATAGGCTCCCAGCAGTCGAAGCGCGCCTGACATGAGCGATTTCACTGTAGAATCATTGGGTACCCTACAATAAAAAACCGGTATGATTTGTTGCTCGTCACCGTCAAGCCTGTCGAAGTGCGCGGCAGGGTACTCTGACCTGAGTTGGTCGCAAAACCGGCTCTTGCCGGTTCCTGGATCTCCTAGCAGGATCGATCCACAACTGTCTCCAATCGCGTCCCCTAGGTCGATGGCGCGATGGATGGTTTCGAGTGCCGCAGAATAGCCGGGATGGAGAACGGTAAAACTGCTCAAGCGCTCGAGTTTGTAACTATGTTCCGGAGTCATCACCGTCCTTCCCACGACGCGTGTGTAGCGTCTCGAAGTCAGCTTCATTGAGAGACGGGTCGACAGCGCCAGCTACCTGCTTCTGCACGTCGCCTTCCTTTCCATTGGTAGCGGGAGGGGCTAGTGAGTTCGTAGAAGCTCTCTTTTTTTTCTTGTCGGCTTTTTTACATTCCTCAACGTATTGGCCAAGCTCATACCAGGCAATCAATGCATTATCCGCATTGAATGTTTTTTTTTCGGCCAACAGTTTAGCCACGATCAACTCGTGGTCGCCCAAGGTGAGTCCGTTCTGATATTCAGGCCTGTCTGCGATCGCCGGCCGCCAATCGTCTGGTGTATCTGGGTGAGCGACCCACACCAGCCCCAGATCGCAGGGGTTGTAGCGCACAATTGCTTTTTGTTTTTTTTTGAGTCTTTGCCGGATATCGGGGAGACCGACGCCGTGCCAGGAGAGATGATGGCTGATGACCCGACCACCATCGAGCCGCAGCTGCCATCGGCTCACACAGTAAAGTTTGAGCTCTTCTTCGGTATAACGCTCGGCAGGCGGGGCCGTGGCGATTAGTTGTTCTTTCTTCTGGGCAGGACTGGCGCATAGATCGTCTTGCCACGTATTGTGATACGCCTTTAGCCAAATTTCGTAGGCCGTGCGCAGCTGTTCAAGATTCAGGCAAGCATGGTTTTCGGATGAGTAATCTCCGCGTTCGGTCGGTGAAGACTTCGTAGTGCCCGGCAAGTTGTTGGAAAATCCGCTGCAGACTGTACCGTTGAACCGCTCAATCAACGCCTTGGCGTCCGGGTCTCCAACTGGGACGTAGTCAGCATTGATTCCCAGCCTCTCGAAAGTCGTGATTGACCACGTGTTCAGGACTTCCGCACCGCGGTCCGCAACCATCACCGCCATTTTGCCGTTATTAAGGATTGCCCGAACGGTGGCGCGCATCATTTTTTCTGCGCTGGGCGCGCCCAGCGAAATGTCCCAACCCGAGTTTTCCCTCGTAGCCGGTACAAGCAGGGCAGACAGCACCGCTCGGCCTACTGCGCCCGTATTCTGATCCTTTACCAAGACATTGAGGTCATGGCTATCGAATACCGTGCATGCATAGGGGTCATCATCGATGAACAGTTTTCCACTGGCCTTGTTTAGCCGTTTGGCTGCCTTGCCACCCATTCTTCGTTCGGTGACGTAATAACGATCCATGGCGAGCACTCGGCGGCGAAAAGTGGCGTATGAAGGCGTCTGCTGGGGATTGCCTCCGCAGCGCAGGCGTTCATTGTTTTCGTGCAGGATATGGGACTTGAGCAGCCTGTAGGCGTGGGCCAACGATGGCCGCTCCGGCAGAAGGTATGACGTTTTGATGTAGTGTCTGACCAGCTCTTCAGACGACGCTAGGATCCGCTTCCTCCGTGGGCTTGGTTTTTTTCGAGCTAGAGAAAGTGGGTGACGGTCGCCTACTAGATACCGCTTCTTCCAACGCCAGACCGTCGTTATCCCCGGTGGGTTCGAGTCGCCGATTCGGGCTGCTACCTGAGCGATCATCACCTTTGCAGCTTCACGCGGAAGGGTGCCCCCCAGCCCGTCCAGACATGCATCCACGTAGGCTTGATGGCATTCAATTTTGTGTTTTTCCAGATCAGACATCGAGATCCAGCGCACTATAGGAGTGACATCACTGGCTGCTCGTTTATGAAGTACTAGCTTGCCCTTTACCTCCATGCTCGCAAACTCAATCCGTTTGATGAACCGGCGATATTTATGAATGAGCGAGCACATCGCGATCACATCATCGTTAATACTGATGACTTCGTAAATCTGCCCATCCAGTTTGTATTGAGCGCCAGGCTTAGGTTCGCTAGTGCTCATGCCTTTCTCCCATAATTCGCGAGTCCAGCGTCAGGCGTTCGTTCAGGTCAAACTCCAGTAACTGCTCGAACATCGCCCTATAGATCGCTCGCTCACGTACATTGTGAGGGTGATGCAGCATGCTTCGCAGGGTCACGGGATAGCGCAGCATGGACAGCAGACGCCGGCATCCTCCGAATTCGTCCGCTGAAACATTGAAGGAATGGAAATAAAGAAACTTCAAGTTTCTCAGCTTTGCTCCTGCCCGAATGCTGTCGATGTCAGCGAATACCAGCTCGCTGCCTTGTGTCCGCAGCATAGATTTCGCCGCCTGTAGTTTGGACCTGATCCGGGTGGAGATTTCGTTAAAGTTGTGTTTGACCTCGGTATAGGAAGTCTTGTCCACAGTTTCAATCCGAAAGTCAGGCTGGTATAGACATTGACGACCATTCACCGTGACCATTAGGGCTTCAGGTTGACTGAAATAACTTACGACGCCCGGATCGTACTCCAAAAATGTGCAGTAGTCAGACTCCAGCACGCTGTGGCAGATAAGCTGCGACTGGGTCTTTCGCGAAGGAAAAAACAGCAAGTGTTTGCCATATCCATGCTGCTTGGCGGCATTTCTTACTTTAATGGGCTTGCCCATGATCACTCTCCGGATCCTAGATCAGACAACCTCGTTGATGCGGTCCCTAGGCTGGCAAAGGGGCAGTCGACTTTTACCCGATCTTGAATCAATTCGTTTGTTAGCGATCGGGGTCGTTTTCATTTATGTTCGTTTCACAAACAAGGCTACCCTCACGTGCCGACGTCAATTGGTCCCTTGATTTTGGGAGCAAGATACGTCGCAACTATCGCAACGTGTAGTCACCGCTGATAACGCTGCCAAACAGTCATGATCGCTTTAAGGGGAATTATTAGCCTCAGGTGTTCCTCTGTACATGGATATCAAACGCAGAGGAAAAAAAACTCTAGCTTCCCATAAGGAGAGCGGCGAGCAATAATTGACTAGGATTGATACTTTTCGCGCAATCCTAAATCCTTAGGGAGTATATCTAAGCAATTTTGTTTTTCGTGTATCCACGCCATAATTGCGCCACTATCATCATTTTCGATAGTAGCCGGTCTATGCTGTTCAATAAAACGAACGAGTACGAGGGAACCGTCGTGGCCACTTCTATGTACCGTGTTGCCCATCAACTTAAGGCGATTGTTTTTATTAATCACGTGATTATGTTGGCGGGATGTCTCCGGTCAGCCTGTTCCTTAGAACAATGGGGCGAAGCGTTCGAGATCCGTAAGGGCATTGTCGGGCCGGGTGGCGGGGGAACGGGCAAGTGGAGGAGATATCTGAAGGGACGGCTACCTAGGGGCAAGTTGCTTAATGCTTTGATTGATGAGTTCCCAGTCTTGGCGCAGGTGCTGAACAACCCACTCTGGGAAGTTCTGCGTGAGCTGGAGGAGGCAGACGACCACGGTAGATCATTGGTTAGGCGCTTGAAGATGGATGGAACGCCGCTCTCGGTGAGGCGCCTTAAGCGTCTGCAACGTCGCATCTCGACCGCCGACTGGCAGGACCTGGGATTTTGGCTGGTGATTTTGGCCACCGAGCCCACTCAAAACCGCCCGGTGCTTGCGTTCATGCAGACGCGTTTCGTTTCTTATCTCTTTCTTATTTCTGTACAGCCTTGTTTCGTTGGAGCCGAGACATTGCTCTATCCGCTGCTGGACCAGCATTTCCGTGAGGGGCATTTGGCCTTGGTCGAGCGCTGGCCAGGTAATAACAGGTTATTTATCCGGTGCCTTCGACGTCTGCAGCGTCTTCCGCGCAGTGCCGTGCTGAAGGCAGGCATTGAGGGTGACGGGCACATCGGTTTTTTTATTGCCGATCCGGAAGGTGCTCAATGGGCAAGTTCAGGTTATGGCTTCTACTGGGATTTGAACTGGAACCGGGTGGCATTGACTCCCAAGGAGAAGCGATTCTTGTGGCCTCCGTTGACGATCGGCCTAGAAAAGATTTCTGAAGGCGTTAAGCGCCCAGGCGCAAGAGTACGTAAAACGAAGGCGGTTTGAGATGATTGCCGGTGCGAGTGCTCCCTGCTGCTCTTGGGTAATGCAAACACAACGTTGCGTAATACCACGTCAACTGGGGCCTTATGTTGCAGATGGGGTCAAGCGTTCTACTAGCGTTTGTAGGTGGGTGATGTGCTGGTCCTTGGCCCGTAAATCGCGTTGTGTCTCCCGTTGCTTAGACCGTTGTAGTTTAACTGTCTGCCGAAGAGCGGTGGCCTGGTGGGCCAGGCCTTGCATTTGTCGCAGATCGCTCCGATGCTCAAGTTGCGCCGCTTGCAACTGCTCCTGCATGGACTGTAAATCGTGTTCCAGGCGGCGAGCTTCCTGATGAAACCGCAATTGCTCACCACTCATCCGTTCCAGGTCGCGGTATATCTGGCTCAATTCCTCTTGCTTGCTGAGCACTTGATCGTGCGCAGCACGAGCTTCGCGTTGCAACTGTAGGATTTGTTGGTCGTGCCGCTGGGTTTCCCGCTCACGCTGGAGCACGTGTTGCTCCCGGTAATGATCCAGCGCCTCTTGAGTGAAGCGATGTTTTTCCTCCAGCGAGCTGATCTGCAAGGCACGTTCCTTGAGCAGGCGCTCTTGCTGCTGATGGGCTTCCTGTAGTCGCCGCTGCTCCAGCTCACAAGCTTGTAACTGAACGCTCAGAGTCTCTTGGTAGGCTAGGCCTTCCTCCCGGGCCCGCGTCAGTCCGTCATGCGCGCGTCGCAATTGATCCCAGCTCGCCTGTTCCACCTCTCGTTGATGAAGCGCGACAGCTTGCTCATGCTCGAAGGCCGCCCGATCAGATGCCAGCGCACGCTGGGCCGCCCGCTTCATATGCTCGACTAGACTGCCAATGTAATGTGCGAGTTCTTCGTCCAGCGGCATATCTGGCTCCGGCGCTTCGACCTCGGCGAGTTCTTTCAGATAACGCTGAATGGTGGTTTTAGAGCCGGTGTTGCCGAGTTCGACCCGCACCGCATCGATACTCGGATGCAAGCCACGGGCGAGCAGGGCATTGCGCGCAATTTTCACTACCGCTTTGTTTACGCCGCCGCGGGCCATGATCGTCACTCCTACGATTTCGTAGTGTTTTACGCAGTATGGAAGTACGGGTGTACAAACGCTTGCCACGGAGCGGCCGGGGCGACGAACTGACGTTTGAGAATCCTGAATTCCCAAACGTGAGAGCAGATTTCACCCATTTTCTTGGTGACAGGCAGTATGCAGAGAGGAAGCGGCATGACTTCTTCAGCGGATCGATATCTCAACGCGGCACGGCGCGAGAGCACGCTGCGGCGTTATCGTCAGGCGGTGGCGCACTTCGAGGGCGAGTGGGGCGGATTGCTGCCAGCTTCCAGTGAAAGTGTGGTGCGATACCTTGCCGAACACGCTGAACTGCTGTCCGGCGGCACCTTGCGCACTCATCTGGCGGCGCTGGCGCAGTGGCACAAACGTCATGGTTTTCATGACCCGACCAAGGAATCCAAAGTCCGCGATGTCTTGCGCGGAATCCAGGCGGAGCACCCGCGGTTGGTGCAGCAAGCCGAAGCATTGCAGTTGCAGATGTTAGAGGAATGCATTGCCGGTTTGTCCTTGCAGGCTACCTCAGCTGTTGCCGTGGAGCGGCTCCGTGCCTCTCGCGACCAGGCTTTGATCCTGATGGGGTTCTGGCGAGCCTTTCGCAGCGATGACCTATGTCGTCTGCGTATCGAACACATCCAGGTGCGTACGGGGAAGGGTCTGGAGATCTTTTTGGGCAGTAGCAAGACTGATCGCTTAAAACCAGGGTCGTACGGTCGGCGTTACGGCGCTGAAACGTCTCTGCCCGGTACAGGCCTATGAAGCCTGGCTGGAAGCCAGCGGCTTGCAGAAGGGGCCGGTGTTTCGGGCGATCGACCGCTGGGGCCATATCGCTCTCGAAGGCCTGAATCCGAACAGTGTGTCGCGTTTGTTGCGGATGGCGTTTGCCCGCAATGGCGTGGACGGAGAAAGCCTCAGTGGGCATTCGTTACGCCGCGGTTTCGCGACCTGGGCCAGCCGAAATGAGTGGGGGACGAAAGCATTGATGGATTATGTCGGCTGGAAAGATGTGCAGTCGGCGCTGCGCTATGTAGACACGGACGCGCCCTTTGGCGATTTAGCACGATGACGCTTGGCCTGCACCACTGAACCCGTTAGCGAGGCGCTTTGATTACGAGGCGCTCAGATGGATTTCGTCAATCGTGAGCGGGCGTTACTCCATTTCCCCCACTCTTGCCTTGAACATAGCAAGCCTTACTTGACAGTCGATCAAGCGACAATTCGACACGCATTCGAGGTTGCGCTGGCATAGCGACATCAGTGATGCTTCCGGGATGCATTTTAGTCTAGGTGACGGGCTCTACAGGCTCGCATAATCAAGCTAGCTCTGCGCAGAAGCGCAGCTAAGGAGTCGTCATGTCGGATTCACCCGAGAAACAAGTAGCGGTCGCGCGTTTGCTGGAGCTGGAGCAGATCCTGGCAGCAGCCGAAAAGGACCTGGCAGACTGGAATGATCATGACTACCGTCGCCGCGACGGCAGCATGCGCCAAGACCTGATGCACGAAGAAGAAGGCAAGAGATTGCGCGACGCTGTTTATCACGCGCGCCAAGCGGTGGAAGCTCAAAAGCAGGCGATCGCAAAGTTGCCCTGAGGCCTGCCTTGTAACTTCAAGAAGCCCGCGGTGCGGGCTTCTTTTTCCCCTCGGAAATCGTTCAACTGCACCCCAAGCCCCGGCCTAAAAAATCGGGCCGAGGACGTAGCAGAGTCCTTTCCCCATAGGCAGGAGTTTCAAGATGCAGCACGTACGCGATTTAATTGTTACCGAGACCCAAGAGACTTCTGGTCAAGTTACTGGCAACACTTACTTGCGTGCTGGAGGGGTCTGATTGCGCGTGGACAGCTATCAGGCGGGTTAATTATCGAAGCCGGCGGCCACGCCATCGTCCATGGCCAGGTGTCTCGCAACGTGTTGAATCATGGGACGCTTGAACTGCTAGGCCAGGTCTCAGACAAGGTTATTGGGAATCAGCCGATCAACCCAGTAAAGTCGGTCCAAATCGTCGGTAGTGATCTTGAGGTTCCGTTTCGTGGCAAGACCACCTCATGGACGTATACCTGCTAGTTCGAGGAAAAGTCGCACCAGGTGCATCAAATGGTACTGCGCCACTCTTGATCAAAAGTACGTCATCGCTACCCACTAACACCTCACAACTACCTCTCACTAAGGAACACCATGAAAGAGTTTTTCCAAGCTCGTTACCACCTGCTCTCTCCGATGTCGCTTTCGATCCTTTTGATCGCCATCGCGTTTGGATATGGCGTTGCCTATCAAATCTATCCAGCTCACTGGCGTTTTGACGTGCCAGTACCGATGATCAAAGGCCTCAAGTTCACGGCCTTCATCTTGGCCTCCTACCCACTCTGGAACGCCATTGGCCGTGACGAACACCGTGTCCGCATGCTGGAACAGTCTGTAAAACCGGGCCTAAGCACTGCTGAACACCAGTACGCACTGCAACAACTTATCCGACTTGATTCGGATGAACGGATTGGCATTCGCTTGGGGGCGGTCGCCTTTATCGTGCTGGCCCTTCTGGCATGCTTTGGCGAGGTCTGATCCATGACAAGTTGCTTACGTACAGACAACAACCCCTACACAGGCCCTGATGCTGCCGATTGGGAAAAAGGCCGGAGCCAGGACTTAGCCGACATTTACAAGATGGAATAGACCATGGCCGCGACCGTTACCCCAATCAAGCACGTCATCACGAATTGTTCGCGGTGCAATACCTGGATCACGGACGGCCAATCGACTGTGACCATCACCGTGGCAAATGAAACCTGGCACGGGGTTCGCGGTGAAATGGCAGAGGTCGAGGTTGAAAATGCGAAGTCGCGCTGCTGTTCTGCCGCCACTGCTGCGCGGCCGGATAATGTTCGAAGTGGGCTTTGCCCGGGCGATTCGAAAGATACTAGGCGACTCAACGTACAAATAGTTGCACGGACTGGCCCCTCCCTCAGCATTCGATAACCAGCGGTGCTTTGCACTACCTATCGATACCTGACTCACTCGATCATATAGCCAAGGAAGCGTTATGAGAACCAGCGCGATCAGCCACTTAGTTGTTGTTCCAAGTAACTCTGCCGAGAGAAGGACGACATTTTTTCAGGGGTATTCTGAATTTTGGCATCCTGATTTTATAAAAATTTTAAACTGTTTAGTTTTTTTTCCACATGACGCCTCTGATATCTACCTCTCTGGTGGAAATTTTGTCAAAGCAAGATCTATTGGCGCGTGCTTACAGGTAGATTTTCTGCGCGCCGATTTGGTGGAAAAGTATTTAGACATGCCGTATAACCCTTTAACCGTTTTGTGGAGTACAGAAGAAACGTTCGATTATGTTGAAAAAGCCATTTCCGAAATTCATTTAAAGCCGCTACATATTACAACCGCAGATAGAAAGGATTGCACTTCAGTAGTTAGCCTGAATGATAAGACGGTTTTTAGAATAATTGATAGTCTTTTCGCACGTGCCGCATGTGCCGACTCAGAGCTGAACAAGTTCAGGGCTTTTTTGAAATCAAAAAAGTTTAAGAGCCGGGAGAAAATTGGGTTGCGTTTGAACGCCAAAGGTCATAATTGCACCGAGCCCCTTATCGAGACGCTTGTTAATTATGGAGCGAAAATTAAAGTCACAGGAATTAAGCCTTCTGGCAACATTACAGAACACATATCAGGCATGATGCATTTAACGCGCAAAATAGATGCTCTTCGCCCAAAGAAAATTGTTGAATCCCCTTTTCGAAAAAATGACGTTATTGTGCACTGCCCATCTGCTTACAGCTTCCTTTATCGTGCAGAGGGAAAACTCTGGCGTGACTTGAATAGACATTTAACCAACCCGAAGCGAAATTTTCTTAAGGCAACCTTGATTCGGGGTAAAGGATATGGAAATTCCTCAATAGCCATGTCTGAAGAAGACGTGTTCAACCCCTATGAAGACGGAATACTTGGCCCGCTATTACGAGATCGTCAAGTCGAGCTTAAAATATTTACAACCACAATTTCCATAATAGCATCTAATCAGTTTGTGCCTGCGTTGAGACTTCCAAACTCCGTTATGCTCCACCACGACAAGCTTAAAGATATTGGGAAAACTGTAAACTCAAACGTAAAGCAGTGGCATGAAAAATTAAGTAAAAAGTTTTTCGATTACAGCGAGTTACTTAAGGCGGACATTGGCAAAGAATTACTTTGCGGCGTTTTCAACAATCGAGAAAAAATACTAGCAGTCTGCGACTTCCCTATCGAATGGGTTTCAATTGATCTATTGCCAACGATGTTCAGGCATGAGCTTTCTCGCATTCCTTCCACACCAGGAAATGTTACAACCAACGTATTATTATCTCTACCCAAACGTGCTTATGCCTATAGCGCGCTGTGCGATATTCTCATAATCCGTTCTTTTGATGCAGATGATGAAATCAGAGACCAT
The DNA here is from genome assembly GCF_017498305.1 of Pseudomonas sp. OA65. NCBI lineage: Bacteria > Pseudomonadati > Pseudomonadota > Gammaproteobacteria > Pseudomonadales > Pseudomonadaceae > Pseudomonas > Pseudomonas sp. OA65. The sequence goes on along the minus strand of NZ_JAGDEZ010000040.1, from coordinate 3,040 downwards.
CTGTCAGAAGTCGTGCAGTGGGGGCATGAGGAAGGGCGCCTGAAAGGTCTTAAAGTAGAGCTGGTAGATGTAGCATCTAAAGAGGAAGTAATAGAAGCACTGAATTCATTTAAAGGACTCATGGTTATCTTTGATTGCCATGGAGGACATGGAGGTGAGGAGGACTCAGCCTGGCTGTATATCGGAGGAGAAAATATAAGTGTTTGGCACATATACCAATCCGCCAGAGTTCCACCGATAATTGTTTTAGCTGCTTGTAGCACGCATCCGGTAGAAGGTTCCCATGCGTCCGTAGCAAACGGTTTTTTGGAGTCGGGAGCCTGCAGTGTCCTTGGTACATTTGCGCCAATTAACTCGGACCACGCTGCGACATTTGTTTTACGACTCTTAAGCAGAGTTGCAGTTTATTTACCTATAGCGCTGAAATCACGACCATACACTTGGCGCGAGATAATATCCGGTCTCTTTAGAATGTCATATACACGAGACGTTTTAACATATTTGCGCGACGATAAAAAGCTATTGGATCATAATCAATATGCTGCCATACACATCAAAACCAACATGCTCGTAAATACATATGAAGATAAATATTGGTTCGACAAATTTAAATCGTTAGTAGCTGAAGAGTTGGAGCTCGAAGATCTAGCAGCTAATGAGTTATTTCAACAAAACTTTCAGTTCGTAGAGACAATGCTTATGGTTCAACTGGGGCGCCCAGAAAACATCGTCATTATCGCTGGCTAACCGCTACTTACTGGTCGCATATATTTTAAGCATCCTAGCTTTTCTAAGGAGAAATAATGGTAGATGTGAAGTTTTGTGTATTTTGTGGAAGGCCGCCCGAGTCAAAAAACAAAGAGCACGTATTGCCTCAATGGTTGTTGAAATTGACTGGCGACCCTAATAGGGTTGTTAGCATGGGGTACAACTACAAAAGAAAAACAGAAATCTCTTTCCGCTGGAAATCGCTAGTCACTCCAGCCTGTGAGGCATGCAATACAGAGTATGCGTCTTTAGAAAGTGAAGTGCGCCCAATAGTAGAGGCCCTCCTTGAGCGAGAACCTTTATCAGTCGCCAACTACTGTACGCTATTGGATTGGCTTGATAAAGTTCGCGTAGGCTTGTGGTTAAACTATCATCTTTTGATGGGCAACCCTACTGGCATTACACCCTCATTTTACATCAACTCTCGGTTGCGTAAAAAGGATCGTTTTGTCGCGATCTACCCACTTCAAGAGGAAAATGCGGGGCTAAATGCGCATGGTGTGGAAACGCTGTCATTTCACGGAGCTCCGTCGGCTTTCGGTTTACGAATCAACAGTATTTTTTTGATAAACTGCTCAAGTGATTATATTTTTTCAGGGCGCTGTGGTTTTCCATATCCCGCCAGCATGAAGTTGCATCTAGATGGTGAGAACTCAGGCTATCTGCAGATGGATGAATTTAAAGCTACAAGAAAAATAAAATCACCTATATTCAGCTTTAAACTTCACAAACCTTCAGTGTTCCTTCTTCAACCCATAATGCAGAGTCCCGTAAGCGAGATAGATCAGAGCTCTACTGTTCTAGGTGGCGATCCAACTCACGACCCGTACTTACTCGCTAGTACCATAACAGGTATGCAGGCTGGAGTTGGAAAAATTTATCGTCAGTTTAAAGGTCACACCTCTAGATTGGACGATCAAAATGCGAAAATTACGTTTGACACTATTACGGGTTCTGAATGCAGGCCGGCAGGGCAGCTAGTGTCGCAAGTATATGAGCTACAGACATTTTTACAGGGTGCTTACAGTCCGATAACCGAAGATTTAGAGATTCGCAAAAGCTGGAATCAACGGCAAAAAATAATGAAGCAACTAAATAGGATAATATCAAAAAGTTATATTAATGCTTCCAGTCCTAAACGTTGATGTAGCTAGATTTTAGGCTAAGAGCAATTCTGGACTGTTGCAGGACGTGTTGAGGGGTTAGAAATTTAGGTAACGGTGCAGTCCCGCACGGTTCTCCCAACGAAAAAAGCATCGGCATTGCCGCCGACGCTCAGGAATTGCGATGCATTACTGTGTATTTGTACATAGTAATGCCTTAACGCCCAAAGCCCATAGTCAGTAGGCTTTTGCGGAGACTTCTAGATACTATGTACCATTAGGGTAGAAGTCCACTGGGCCGGCTAAGCCCGTAAGACTTAGAAGAGGCGCGTTATCGCGTCCAAGAAAAGGAGTTGCGATGTTTACCAGAAGTTTTCACGATTTAGACGAAGGTTACGAGCTTCAGACAGTCATCCGGCGCAATGATGGAGACGAGATAGTTTTCGATTTCTGGCATTCAGGTGACGAGCAAACCTACACGGTCAAACTCACTAGGAACAACGCTTCCGTTTTCACTGGCATTGCGACAAGCCAGGAGTCGCCCGATGTCGCCCAGCTCACGTGCCGCGTTTTCGTCGACCCCAATGAGGGCGACACAATCATCTTCGGCTCAAAGTGGAAATACCCCGACAACCCAAAGACATTTAACTGGGTCGTTCGCCTCGAAGGCGATTAGAAGGAAAAATGGTATGGGCTACAACCTTCGCCCAGGCGAACCAACACCGCCGATTTTCGAACCCAAGGCTCAGCTTCTGTTTTACCTGATTGATGGTCGAAGTTACCCGCTTACGCTGGTTGCGGGCGACTATTGGTTGACGTATGACGGCTGCGTTTGGACGGTCAATGCGGATGAACCAGCGACGGAGGAAGAAGTGGCGGCTTTGCTGGTTGAGGCTGGCGGTGTCACTACGTGGTGGGGAGCATAGGAAAAGTCGCCCAAGTACACCACAAGCCCCGCCTTTGGCGACTTCTACCCTAATGGTACATAGTTTCTGAAGGGCGCTCCTGACGCTTAATGGATATAGGCTTTGGGCGTTAAGCCGTATGCGTCCGGCCAACACACCTTCCTGACCCCGACGCCAAAGGCGATGGTGTCCACCTGATTTAAGTGGACACCATTTCTAGCCTTTTAAGCGGGTCTTTCATGCAGCCACAACGCCGTTCTTACT